>DAOVLG010000064.1 GCA_030631385.1 Candidatus Coatesiibacteriota bacterium
ACCAACTCAACCGGGCGGACCCGGGTTAAACCGATCGCCAGATCGCCCTTTCCCGAGGCCGTTGGTCCGCCGAGAAAGAGGACTTCAACTTCGGCCATGGGTGGACCTTTTAAGACATTTTGTGCTGAAGGGTTAGGACTACCGATTTACAAGAGGCGCCAGACGTGCTAGATTACATGAGGAAAATAGGTTAAAAACCCATGACCGTGGATACCAAGCTTCCGCCCGAGTTCCACCCCCTGGCCGATCTATCCGGCCGGCGTAGTTACCGCCTCGTCCACCGCATGCCCGGTGAGGATCCCGGTCTGGACCGGGTCATCATGGAAAGCCTCAACACCGCCCAACGGAGGGCCTTCCTCATAGAGTTCGTCGGTGAGCTGAGAAGCGACGGCGCCACCTTCCTGGATCTGCTGGCCGAGATGGCGCGGGAGCTCGGCTTTGCGGTGATCCACCCACACAGACTCGGTAGGGTTGTCGAACCCCTCAGCCTCCTGGAACAGATCTTGGAGGAGTTCACCACTTGGGAGGAGCTGGGTGAATCCCTCCCCGAGGAGATGAGGGGAGAGCTCGACCTGATTAGTGGGGAATACTCCGATCCGACCGGGCCTGTATCCCGCAGCCCGGCGGGGATGCGCTGGGCACGGGTGGATTATACCATCGAACTCCTCGAGAGGGTTGTAAAGAGACCGGTGGCTGTTTTTGTTGACAACGTCGAGCTTGGCGGCGATCTGGAAACCCTGGCCATCCTGGAACGCCTCATGTGTGAGAGGAGTCGCCTGTCGTTCCTGGTGGTCCTGGCAAACGTCGGGGACGCGCTCTTCCCCGATTTCTTCGAGAAGGTGGACAGCCTTTACATCCGGTACGTTCCCGAGATCGGCCTGGATGATCTGGGGCTCTTGGGTGAAGAGCTCGCCCAAAGGCTCACCCGGAACCGGCTTGAGCAGTACCTCTCCGAGATTCCGAAGAGTCGGGTTTACGTCGAGCAGCTCAAGGCCTACTACGAATTGGAGCTCGGTGGTGGGTTTGAGGATCAACTTCTCATCCCGAAGACGCCGATCCAGCTCTTTATGTACCGCTGGGATCGGCTCGACGCTGAAAGACGGCGTCTTCTGCTGGCTCTGGCCTGCCAGATGCGCCCCCAGTCAGTGGAGAGACTCGCGCGGATCAGCGGTTTTGATGAGCGTAAGGTCGCCTTGCTGTTGGACGATCTTCTGGAGAGGTTCTTCTGTGAACGTCGCGATTCCTCCTTCACGCTGGGCGCCCCCCACTTCTTCGACTGGATCAGGGACTTCGCCGACCGGGAGGAGATCGGAGAGATTCACCGGGCCTGCCTTCGGGAGGGTGTTGAGGGCACCCGGGGCCTCGCCCGGGATATTTTCCGGATCGAGCATCTCTGTGCTCTCGAACGATTCGATGAGGCCCTGGCCGAGCTTGTGACCGTCTTGAGGAACTTGCACGGGAGGGGCTTCTTCCCGACGATCTGCTCCCTCGGGTGCTACGTCGAAAAGATCGCGCCTAAAGGTGCGGATAGGCGGAACCTGCTCGAGGCGCAACTGATCCTTGCCGAGGCTGACGGTGAACTCCTGCGCTTCGAGGAGGCGCTCAGATTACTCGACAGCGTCAAAGACTCTCTTCAGGAAGACGATGCTCGTTGGGCGGGTAGGGAGCTTCTGTTGCGCGGGAACATCCACGAGGCCACCGACGACAGCGAGGCCGCCGTCGGGTGTTTCCAAGCGGCGTCCCGACGTTTCGGAAAAACGGTGGAGGGCGCCCGGGCCCTCTGGCGGGCGATAAAGACCCAGGAGGCCCTGGTGGACTCCGACCGGTACTCCGAGCTGGTGGACGAGCTCATGGATTATCCCGAGAAGAACGGGATTGGGCAGGTTAAGCGGATTGCCAGGGCCGGTTACCTGAAACAGAAAGGCAGGTTCCCCGAGGCGGAGAAGATTCTGGGTGATCTGGTGAGGGAGGTGGAGAAGGGTTTACCCGATTGGCTCCTGGTCTCCGCCAAGATTGATTACGGCAACGCCAACCGGCATCTGGGTAGGTTCGATGAGGCGTCGGGATACCTGACCGAAGCCCTCGAGTCCGCCCACCGGCTGGGTGATATGCGGGGGTTGGCCCAGGCCAAGCTGGGTATCGCCAACATCATGTACCTGAAGGGGCGTTTCAACGAAGCGGCCGCTCTTCACCTCGAATGCATGCCCATCTACGACAGGGTGAGGGTGCCCTATGAACGGATGATCATCCTGAACAATCTGGGCATGATCTACCAGAACTGGGGACGGCTGGAATCGGCTCTCGTCTGCCTGGAGAGGTGCCGGGATTACTTCTCCAGCACACAGTACACGGCCTACCTGAGCGCCGTGGAATTGAACTTGGGGCTGGTGCTTATAAACCTGGGTCGCGGTGAAGAAACGCAGGTTCTCATAGAAGGCCTCAAGGCTCGCCTGACCGAGGAGAGTCCGTACCGGCGCTTGATCCTCTGGGTGCTCGGGCGGGTGGCCCTGGAACAGGAGAACCTCGAACTGGCCGGCGAGCTTTTCTCCAAGGCCCGGCGCAGGTTCCAGGACGCTTCCATGTTGACCTGGGAGGTGAACGCCGTCGTCTACCTCGCAAAAACCTGGCGGATGTCCCGACAGGCTCAACGGGCGAAGGTGCTGCTGGAAAAGATCCTGCCACGATTCGAGTCCCTGGATTCGGATAAACTCAAGGCGGATGTCCTGCAGGAGCTGGGGGAGGTGGAACTGGCGCTGGGCAATACCTCTGGCGCGTTGGAGAACGCCCGCCGGGCTTTGGTGTTGGGAGAGCTGAGCGATAACCCAATCAACAAGGCCCTCATCTTCTGGCTGATGGCCCGGGCGCATCTTGAACACGGCGACCTAAACGAGGCGAAGCATTCACAGAAGAGCGCCTTGGACGAGTTGGAGAGGGTGCTGGGTGATCTGACCCTCCCCAGATACCGGCGGACCTTCCTCAGCCGACCGAGCATGCAGAAACTGTTCTCCACGGCCTCGGAGCTATCGGTGGGTCTGGATCGGGGGAGGTTCGAGGAGGGCGGGGGATAGGCGGAATGCATTCGAGTAAGGTGGGAGGGGCTCTGTTATCGGGTCTTCTTTTCGTGTATCTTTGCGGGCAGGGTTTCCAGGATGGAGAGGTAGCCCTCGTAGCGGCTCCGTGCGATCGTACCGTCACCAACCCCTTCTTTGATCGCACAGTCGGGCTCGCTGACGTGTAGACAATCGCGGAACCGGCAATCGGCGGAATGTTTTCGGAGTTCGGGAAAAAGGTCGCCCAGCCCGCCTTTGGACACGCCCCACAGACCGAACTCTCGAATCCCCGGCGTGTCGGCTACGAAGCCGCCGGCCAGGGGCAGGAGCTCGATCACCGAGGTGACGTGTTTCCCCTTGCCGGAGAAGTCGGATATTTTGTCTGTCTTCAGTTGAAAGCCGGGTTGGATAGCGTTGAGTAAGCTGGACTTCCCCACACCGGACTCCCCGGCGAGAAGCGTGATCACCTTCCCCAGCAGACCGAGGAAATACTCGACGCCCCTGCCGCTTACCACGCTCGTTACGAGGGTTCTGTACCCGGCGGCTGAGTAGGGGGCGAGCAGCTCGTCGGCACGGCTGCAATCGTCCAGGAGATCGGCCTTCGTCCCGATCACCGCCGCGGGGATGCGGTCGGTCTCGGCGGAGCAGAGGAACCGGTCCAAAAGACCGGTGTGGAAGGCGGGCTCGGCGAAGGAAACGACGGCCAGGAGCCGGTCGGGATTCGCCACGATCACGTCCTCCACCGGCGCCCGGTCGGTTAGGTTCCGGCGGGACAGCACCCGTTTTCGCTGCTGTACGGCTACGATTCGGAAAATATCCCCGGCGGGTTCTATCTCGACACGATCGCCGACGGCGAGGGCGGTGGTGTAGGTGTGTCTCGCCTCGCGCCGGATGGATTTCGGCAAAAAACACCGGACCGATCCCTCGATGGCGGGTCCGGTTTGTCTTTGGCCCACCAGCTCCCAGGGAAGGACCCAGGAGTTGTTGCCCTCGATCTTTGTAACCAGGCCTCTGGGCAAAGCGACCGCCTCGTTTTAGCTGCTGTCAACCGAAGAACCGTCGTCGGCGAGGGCCGACCGATCGGGAGAGGAGCTGCGTGCCTTGAACTCGGCTACTCCTTCGGTATGTAATAGGGTAACCGGTACTCGCTCTTTTTGTACCGGTCGCGTTCGTGGTGATCGCGGAAGACGTAGGTGATGAAAAGGGCGTTGGCCGTTATGAGGGCCCCGGCGAAGAAGAAGGGCGCCTGGGGCGCTACGCCCTCGTAGAGGTAGCTGGCGACGAGCGGTCCGACAACCAGGCCGAAGGATGTGATCGTGCCCACGCCGCCCAGCACCGTGGCCCTGCCGCGCAGGGGCATGTTCTCCACGGAAAGGCTCATCCAGCTCGGCAGGATCAGCGCCACGCCGGTACCCGACATGATCATCATGGTGTAGTAAAAACCCGCCCGGGTGGTGAAGGGAAGCATGACCGTGGCCGATGAAACCAAGAACATCCCCAGGATCATCAGATACTTTCGTCCGATCCGCTCGGCGTAGCGCCCGGCGGGATAAACGCAGAGAATGGTCGAGAGGGACAGGAAGAGGAAACCGTAACCGATCTGGTACGTTTGGAGCCGCAGCACCTGGTCGGCGTAGATCACTAAGACGCTGGTGTTGATGCCCACGATGAACATGTTGATGAAGCCCTGGAGGGAGAGGGCCATGAGCCTCTTGTTTTTGTACAGCGCCGACAGCGCCTGTCCCAGCTCACGCCACCAGTTGTGAACCGCCTCGGATCTGCCCCGACTTACCCTGGGCTCCCTGCGCTGCCGACGCAGGGTCTCACGCATGAAGAGAAAGGACAGAAGCGCCGTCAGGCCGATGAGCATGGACGCCGACAAGAAGGTCCACCGGGCCCCTCCCCCCCCGACCCCGCCGAACCAGTCCATCAGGTAGAGCCCGATCGCCGGTCCGATACCGGAGCCCAGGGCGAAGCTCAGGTTCAACATGCCCAACGCCGCGTCGCGCCGCTTGCGACCCATCATGTCCGTCACCATGGCGTTGGCCGCCGGCCAGATGACCGAGTTACCCGTACCGTCCAGGGCGCGGAGGGGGATGTAGAGCCAGACCAACCAGGGGACGGTGATCAGGGAGATCAAAAAGGGGCTCAGGCAGGAGATCGCCAGTCCGATGACGATCATCAGCCGCCGCCCGTGGCGGTCGGCCAGGGAGCCGCCGAAGATCTTCAGGAAGGTGTTGGTGAAGGGGAAGGCGGCGATGGCCAACCCGACCAGCCTGACCGAAGCGCCCAGGATTTTTATCGAGTAGAGCTGAAGCGCCGGGATGACGATCCCGTACCCCAGCTCGGCGGCGAAGATCGTCACCAGGAGCAGGGCGTAATTCCGGTTAACGTGGATATTCCGGAGCCCGAGCGGTTTTGAGCGTTTTCCCAACGGCCGATCCACTTTAAGGTTGTGGAAAATTCTACCTTTCCGAGTAGGCGGGGGTCAAACCGGGGGCGTCTCGCTTCGAATAGATTCTGCGGAAGTGTAGTGCTGACCCTATACCTGGGTGATTAGCGGTCTGTTACCGTTTGTGATATATTCCCGTTCGGGAAAGGCTGCGAAAACAGGCGTGGGAGAAGAACCTGCATGGCCAATGTCCTTCTAGTTTGTTTTGACAACCAGGCCTACGGGCCGAACATCCGCGTACTGTCCTCTATCGCAAACCGCGGCGGCCACGGGGCGTGGATGCTCTTTTTTTACAAGCCCTCCCCCACCTTTCAGCACCGCTTTCCCGAAACCCCCGGCGAGCTGGCCGGTTTCGAACGTTTGTTAGACGATCTCGACATCAACGTCGTCGGTCTGACGGTGATGACCCACGAGTACGACCGGGCCGTCGAGGTGGCGAAACGTGCTAAAAAGAAGGGCCGCCACGTCCTTTGGGGCGGTATCCATCCAACCGTGCGCCCGTTGGAGTGTCTGGAGTACGGCGACGCGGTCTGCATAGCCGACGCCGAGGGGGTTTTCGTTCCCTACCTGGACGCCCTCGATTCCGGCGGCGACCGCCGGCTCCCCAGCTTCGTCTACAGAGGCGAGGACCCCGAAGAGGTGCGTAAGAGCGGCAGGATCTACATCGAGCGCGACCTCGATTCCGTTCCCCTTCCTGATTATAATATCGAGAACAGCTTCTACGGCGCCGGGCATGACGTCCTGGCGATGACCTGGGCCGATTACAAACGGCTCAACACCTGGGAGGGCTCCTACTATCGCCTGCTTTCAAGCCGTGGCTGCCTGTACCACTGCACCTACTGCATGAACAACTTCTTCTGGCGTTGTTACGGCGAGGACTACCTGAGGCGCCGCAACCCGAAGAACTGCGTTGACGAACTCGTCTGGGCCCGGGAGAAGATGCCCTTTATACGGGGCGTTAACATCCAGGACGACAGTTTCTTCATGGGCTCCGACGAGTGGCTGGAGGAGTTCATCGGCCTGTACAAAGAGAAGATTAATCTCCCCTTCGTCTGCCGCCTGATCCCCAAGTATACCAATCGTGACAGGCTCGCGCTTCTGGCGGACGCCGGCTTGATCCACGTGGAGGTCGGCCTGCAGACCGGCTCCCGTCGCATGGCGCACAGCGTGTACGAGCGTTTCCAGGAGAACGAGAACTTTCTCGAGGTGGACAAGCTCTTATCCTCCTACGGCGTTACGAAGACCTACGACACACTGGTTGACAACGTCTACGAGACGCCGGAGGACGTCCTGGCCACCATAGATGTACTTCTGGCGCTCAAGCGCCCCTACTACATCGGGGCCTACTCCCTCACCCCCTTCCCCGGCACGGAGTACTACGATAAGATCGTAGCCGACGGTCTTTTACCGAAGATGGCCGACGCCTACAACTCGCCCCTCTACGCCACTGATCCGGATCAGTACTACACGCCGAAGACCCTGCGTTGGCTCATCGAGGCCAGTCCATACACGCCGAGCCCGATCCTGCGATACTGTCGCCGTCACTGGCGGAGCAACCTTGTCGGGTGGCTGTCCTCCCGCTTGATGCGGTGGCGGAACGTCGTCGTAGGCATCATCAACTGGGGGAGGAACAGGGCCCCCTGGTTCCTCCAGATCGGGTTGAGACTGGCCGGTTTCTGGGGCAGACTCAGGCTGAAACGGGCGCTGAGGTTCGGGATGCCCGAACTAGCTCTGGAACAGCCGGTTACGGGACGTGAAGAGGGGGAGCAGCTTGACTGAGGCGGTTTTACACCTGGCCGACGGGAGAATTATCAACGTGCGGCCCCTTGTGGGTTCCTCGCCTGATGAACGGTTGCTCTACTTCCCCGGTTTTATTACACGAGAGGAGCTGACGGGAGCGGTGTTGGTTCTCGCAGAGAACGTACCGCCGGTGTCCATCGGAGTGTTGGATCTACGCAGCGAGACGACGAACAGCATGATCCGTGTAAGGCTCCTCGTTTGAGCTATCCGAACATCTGTTCGCGGTACAAAAGGGCAACCCGGGGTTGCCCTTTATTTCACCCGTGACGCAAGGAATTAGAAGGCGGCCTTGAAGGCCTCGTAGGCGCGGGGACCGTAGAGGACGAAGATCACCCGTTTGACGTTGTCGAGCGGCAGGACCTTCTCCAAACCAGCGCGCATGGCCCGGGCGCACTTTTCCATGGAGAGCCCCCCGACCCCGGTGCCCAGGGCGGGAAGGGCGACGCTTTCCGCTTTC
>DAOVLG010000063.1 GCA_030631385.1 Candidatus Coatesiibacteriota bacterium
CGAGGGCCTCGCCCAAATAGAAGCGGGTGGCCTCCTCGCTGCCCACGGGGAGGTAGTTGAGTAAAATCTCGGCCCCCGATTTCCTCAGGGTTTCGGCGATGTCAACCGGTTTCCCCTTGGCCAGGGGGACGATGTCGCGGAGGTACTTCCCGATGCCGTCGAGGAGGTGGCCCTGCTGGACGATCACTCCCGAGGAAGGCGGATCGGCGAAGCGGAAGGTGTTGTTGGGGGGAGCGAAGATAGCTTCGGTAAGGTCGCGCCCGACCTTGTCGGCGTTTACGTCGAAGGCCGCGACGAAAAGGATGTCCCGGACGTGGTACTCACCCAGGCTAACGTGCATCAAGCCTGGTACCGATGAACCTTTCTGCGCGTCACGGTAGTACCACACCCCCTGGACGAGGGAGCTGGCGCAGTTGCCCACCCCGACAATGGCTACCTTAACCTCGCCGGGCATCAGGACACACCCCCTTGAATTATTGACGTAAGGATTGTTAGTAAAAGGGATTAATTCTCGCTCCGCGGTTTGGTTTTCGTAAGTTTTTTTAACGTGTGCCCAAAACGGTGAAGAGCGGTGAATAAAGTTCCCACAGCCAGGATAATAACACAAATCTTGAGCGCAGTATAACCCACAAATCCGGCGATTATCAGCAACACCATGCGCTCCGGTCGCTCCCAGAATCCGACCGTGCACTCCTCGATCAGGCTCTCGGCCCGGGCCTTGGCGTAGCTGACTACACCTGCGCCTACCAGGGCCGCCAGGGAAATCCCCAGGTAAAGCCAGTCTCCTTGGCGGGCCATAAGGAAGGTGATCCCCGCCAGGGTGGCCCCGTCCGCCCAGCGGTCGGTGAAGCTGTCTATGTAGGCACCGCTGTCTGTAGCCAATCCCGTGAGCCGGGCGACCTGGCCGTCGGTCATGTCGAAAAAACCGGCGATGATGATGAGCCACGCGGCACCGGAAAGATTATCCAGGGCGAAGCACAGACCGGCACCGATGCTGGCTAACAGGCCGCAGAGGGTCAGGACGAGGGGGGAGACCTTCAGCTTTACGAGCAGCCGCGCCGGCCACTCAAAAAGGAACCGGATAGCCTTCCTCAGCCACTCCCGCCAGAAGATCATCCCAACCTAGAAGAGTTTTGCGATCAGATCGGCGGTGCGGCAGGAGTATCCCCACTCGTTGTCGTACCAGCTCATGACCTTGGCGAATCCGCCGTAGCTCTTGGTGTACTCGGCGTCGAAGATGGAGCTGTACGGGCTGCCGATGTAGTCTGAGGATACGAGGGGCTCGGAGGAGTAAGCGAGGATGCCTTTGAGGGGACCCTCCGAGGCCGCCTTGAACGCTCCGTTTATCTGCTCGACCGTGGCCTCCCGCTTGAGGTTGACGACGAGGTCCACGAGGGAGACGTCGGGGGTGGGAACCCGGACGGCGATGCCGTCGAATTTCCCGGCCAGATCGGGCAGCACCAGGCCCACCGCCTTGGCGGCGCCGGTGGTGGTCGGAATGATATTCATCGCCGCCGCTCTTGCGCGCCGCAGATCTTTGTGCGGCAGGTCGAGGATTCGCTGGTCGTTGGTGTAGGAGTGGATGGTGGTCATCAGGCCGTGCTCGATCCCGAACTCCTCGTGGAGCACCTTGGCCACGGGCGCCAGACAGTTGGTGGTACAGCTGGCGTTGGAGATGATGTGGTGCTTTTTCGGATCGTAGGTATCGAAATTGACCCCGAGTACGACCGTGATGTCCGGGTCTTTGGCGGGGGCGCTTATGACAACCTTCTTGGCGCCGGCCTGGATGTGTTTACCGGCGCCGGCCCGGTCCCGGAAAATGCCGGTGCTCTCTAGAACTACGTCTACGCCAAGCCTGCCCCAGGGTAGCTTGGCCGGGTCCCGCTCGGAGAAAATCCGGATTCGACTACCGTCAACCACCAGGTAGTCGCCGTCTATCGAAACTTTTTCGGAGTAGCGACCGTGGATCGAATCGTACCGTAGAAGGTGCGCCAGCGTCCCTGGGTCGGTGATGTCGTTGATCGCGGTTATCTCATAGTCGTATCGGCCCAGGGCGTAGCGCAGTAGGGTGCGTCCGATACGTCCAAAACCGTTAATGGCGACCTTGAATCCCATTCTTACCCCCTTCCCGTTCGTTCAAGCAGATGCTCGGCGCCCGCGAGAAGCTTGTCCGAGCGCAGCCGGAGGTCGAAGTGGTACTCGGCCAGAGAAAGACAGGCCTTAAGCGCGCTTTCCAGGGCCCTGTCGGCGTGTCGGCCTTTGAGGACCGAGCGGCGCTCGACCTCGTTGAGCAGCCGGACACCGCCGGCGTTGATCGGCAGGTACCCCTCGCGCCGGTGCCGGCCGCAGAGGACCCGGCCGTCCGGGGTGTCCAGCATCGCGCCCCCGCTCAAATCCCCGTCACAGACTACGCAACTGGTGAAGTCGGGCCAGAGCCCCTGGGCCTTGAGGAGCCCCTTGAAGAAGAATAGCATCACCAGGCGCGGCTCGATACCACCTTCGAGGAGCTCGACCGATGTCCGGAGGAGGTGGTAGCCGCCCTCCTCGGTCACGGCGAGGACCGTTTCCGAGAGGGTGCCGGCGATCAGGAAGAGCCGCCAGTTACCCCCGATGCGGGGGGCGCTCCAGATGACGTGGGCCTCGGAAAGGTGGCCGAGTTCCCGGCCCTCTTTTAGGTAGATGATCGCTTCGATTACACGGTAGGCGACCGTGCCGCTGGCCAACCGGCCTTTAGGTCTGCGAGCCCCCTTGGCCACCGCCCGGATTACTCCCCGTTGCGGTGTGAGCAGGGTGACTATCTTGCTCGTGTCACCCAGGGGTCTGGCCGTCAAGACGATGGCCTCGGTTTTTACCAGCGGCATACCTTTTAGCCAAGTACCCGGGCCTGGCGGCCCGGTCCGGACCCCTTGTTCGGTTGAAAACCTCGGTCGCTTATCCCGCGCAGGTGTAGATTAAAAAGAAGAAGGGGCTGCAAACCATTGGGCGACTCTCGCCAAAACCTAAAGAGACGTTGAACAGCCGCTAGGAGTGCAGGTCCACAGGGTGGGTCCCTCACCAGCGTGGTGCCGGGAAGGAGACTTGAACTCCTATGGGGTTTCCCCCACATGGCCCTCAACCATGCGCGTCTGCCAGTTTCGCCACCCCGGCACTTGCAATTTCAGCGGGGTGAGTGTAGCCGACAAGGGGTTGGTAGTCAAGGGATTTGATGGCATCAGCCGGCCCTTGAAGTCTCCAGGTAAAAGGGTTAACATGAAACTGAAGATTCCCGTCCTCAACCACCCGATGAGGAGTAAACATGGCGGTATATGTCTTGAGGCAAATGTGTTTACGAGACCGGTGACGTTCTTTGCCTTTAGGGGAACAAGGGGTCCGGACCCTTGTCTCAGTGGGGGAGGGGTGGTCACCGCCAGGACCCACATCGGTGAGGGTTTCGGTTATTACGCCTACTTCGCCGATCCCGAAGGAAACGTCATCGGTTTGTGGAGCCAACACTGAGGAGAACGGAAGATGATCGAGAATGGAGGCTACTGCGGGATTGATTGCGCGAAGTGTCCCGCCTTCATTGCCACCAAGGCGGACGATACCGAGGCATACAAGAAGATTGCCGCTGATTGGTCGGAGATGTACGGGGCGGAGATCCCCCCGGAAAACATCCCCTGCGCCGGCTGCTTCGCCAGTTCCCCGGAGCCGACCGGCTGTCACGCCGGCGAGTGCGAGATCCGGGCCTGCGCGATTGAGAAAAAGGTGCTCACCTGCGCCGAGTGTCCCGAGTTCGCCTGCGACAGGCTCACCGAGTTTTTCACCTACGCTCCCGAGGCCAAGGCCAACCTGGAGGCGCGGCGGGGGGGCTAGTACTCACGAGGTGAACGACACCGGTCTGGAACCCGATAAGGGGTTGTTCCGTGCTTGTGTTTGGAGGGTACTGCGGTCTGGATTGTGATACCTGCCCGGCTCTGATCGCCACTCGGAAGGATTTTAAAGCAACCGACCCCGGGACTATTCCCTGCGGCGGTTGCTACGCCGCGCCGTCTGATGTATTCCGCTGCTGCTTCGAGGATTGCGGGATCCGCATCTGCGCCAGGGAAAGGGGAGTGCCGACCTGCGCCGAGTGCCCGGAGTACGTCTGCAGCAAACTCGACGAGTTTTTCTTTTGCTTCCCCAACGGCGGCGAGGCAAAGAGAAACCTGGATTCACGCAGGAACGCCTAGTTCTTTCCTCCGAGAGCGTTAACGAGCCGACCCACTGGGGTCGTTTTTTAGTGGCTCCCTATCCCTCCAGGTAGTTGACCGACAGCTCGAGGAGCTCCAGCCACTGTCCGAAGAGTTCGTCGGGATCCGCCGAGTTGCTGCCGTAGAGGTGGGCCAAGGCAATGCCCGAGGTGATGGCCAGGGTCAGATCGGCCAGCAGTCTGGCCCGCCGGAGGGGTATACCGGGGAAGGTGCGTTGGAGGGAGTTTAGAAGGAGCATCCGTAGCTGGTGATGCTCCCGAGCCAGGGCGGATTTCGCCACCTCACCGGAACGGGAGCTCATGAGAAACTCCACGGCCCGGGCACGACTCCTGGCGTAGCCGGTGAAATCTGAGAAGATGGTGTAGCCGAAGGCAACCATCCCCCCCACCCCTGTGGTGACGGTTTGCAGGGCGATCTCGTAGCGTTTGGCCAGCTCGGCCGCCTCGACCTCCCACAACGCCCGGAGCAGCTCATCCTTACCCTTGAAGTGACCGTACACCGAGGCCGCCGCCAGACCGCTGGCCTCGGCGATGTCGCGCATCCGGAGCTCGCCGACCGACCGGTCGTTCAAGAGTTCGCGGGTGGCGTTGATGATCTTTAACTGGGCATCGGTCAGAACATTCTCCGTCATAATCCACACCTGTTTTTCCGTCTAGTTCGATTCGAGCACATTTGCTTTCTCTTCTTCCAGGATCGAGGACAAGGAGCTCCGCAGGATGTCGGCGATGGGGATGCGGGGGATGGTGAACTCGCTGAGATCAATGAAACTGGTAAACAGGGCCAGGAGGGAAAAGCCGGTGTCCGCGATGCGGATCTTCATCGTCATGCGCTGATTTTTGATCTCCATCGTGACCAGCTCCGGTTTCTTCTGGATGTTGCCCAACAGGCCGCGCACCTGCGTGATCGAGGGATTGGTGCCTTCGGGATCGAGGAAGAGGAGCATCTTGTCCAACACCTCTTTCCCGATCCGGGTGATGTTGATGGAGCCCTCCACCTCAAACCTGTTGATCAGATCGCTCAAGTCTGAACCTCGTACACGCAGGCGCAGGTCGCCGTTGATCTCCGATTCCTCCGTCGGCTCAACACCCTCGATGAGGTGGCCCACGTTCAGGTCGCTGAACTCAAGCTGGAGGTCGAAGGCGGGAACCTCTTCGGTGAGTTGCAGGTTGAGCTTGCCCACCAGACTCCCGCCGAGGATCCCCATCCCCAAACGCCACACGTGCAACCCACCGCCCGAGACGGCCCAGGTTAGTTCAAGGTCCTCCACCCGCACGTCCCGCATCATCTGCCCGGCGATGCGGACCTCCTCGATGATGAGATCGGGGGGCGGGGTGAAGGGGGCGAGTAGCTCGTACCGGCGATCCGCGAAGGGGGAAACGGTTCCCTCGGCACCGCCGGGCAGCGGCAGGGGATCGCTGAGTACCACCCTTACGTCTATGGGCAGTTCACCCTCGATGCCGGTAACGGCGAGGCCCCCCGCCTGGTAGAAGTTGATCTGATGCAGCCGGATCCGCCCGGTGATCCACATCGGTTTCGGGCCCTGGACCCCTCCGCGTAGGCTGAGCTCGACACCCACCTGGCCTTCCACGTCGGCTATCCCCTCGCTCGCCTTCAGCGGATGCCCGATCCGCCCCACCCTTCCCTGCAGGTCGAGGGCCACGATGGGCGTTTTCATCAGGTCCGAGACGGCCCCCTTTCCGGTGAGGTTGAAATCCAGGGAGTCCACCCGTGCGTCTAGCTCTTTAAGGTGAAACTCCTCCAGGTTCTCCAGGTGCCCCTTGAGCTTGAGACCCACCCCCTCGACGGGTATGGGAAGATCGGCGAGGACCACCCGGCCGACAGTGGCGGTGAGCTCCAGGTCACCGGTTCCGGAATCGAAATCGAGGGTGAGGTGCCCGTTTACGTTATCGGCACCGCCTTGAGGGGTACCGACTGAAACCTCCGTCAGCTCGACGCCGAGGGCGGCCCTGAGCGATCGAGCCATTACCAGGGGGTCGGGGTTATCCAGGGCGCCCGGCGCCACCTCGATCCGACCATTAAGCCTGACCCGCCCCGTCGGTTTCACCGGAGGCAGCTCGACCATCCCCGGTGGGATCAGCGCCAGCGCCGAGCCGAGGTCAACCTCGAGGTCGTTCAGCTCGGCAACGACTCCCCCACGGGCGAAGTCCCTGATCCTCGCCCCGCCGCTCCAATGGATGGTGTCGGCGAGGTCCAGTTTCAAACCATCAACGGTGAAATCCCCCCTGCCCAAATCCGCCGTGAATATTCCGGTGAGTGCGACGTCGCTTACCAGCAAGGGGCCGGCTTCACCCGTGCTCGAGAGATACCCGGCCGTCAGGTCGAGCTGGAACCCCTCGGTGGCCATTCTTCCCAGGTCCACCGTACCGCCGGCGGTGAGCGTCAGATTGCCCGCCGAGTATGGGCCCTGCTCGGCGCTCAGCAGGCTCAGTTCCGCCGACAGGTTCACCGTGGGCGTCGGGTTGTCGAGCTTGACCGTTGTATCCAGGGCGATCTCGCCGTCGAGGCCCACCACCCGGGCCGGTCCCGTCGGGAGAACCATCCCGGCCACGATGTTGGTGAGATTCAGCTCCGCCTCGACGGCGGCCTCCTCGGGCACGAGGGACTCGCTCAGGCGTACATCCAGGTCCATCTTGCCGGTGATGCCGCCGGAGGCGCTGAGGTCGGGCAGCACCGGGTGAAGGTCCCGGACCAGGGGCGAGAGCTCGGCGTTCTCTATCCGAAGGTCCAGGGCCAGCCGGGGTTCCTCGCCGATGGTCGCCGCCAGTTCCATCCCCACCGAGAGGTAATCGCCCAGGGTGAGGCGACCCTGGGTAAGGGTAAAACTTTGACTGACTATATCGGCGTTGAAGCTGCCCTGCAGGATCAGCCCTCCGGCGGGGGCGAACTCGAGGGGGGCGCTCAGGTTGATCCCCGAGGCCGCGATGTAGAAATCCCCCGCCGCCTCCTGCGCGGTCAGGGGGTCCTCCGGGATGGAAAGCCTGAGGTTCAACGCCAGCTCGTCTATCCGACCCGCGATGCTGGGCGCTTCCACCGGGACCAGGCGCAGGCTCACCGGTCCAGGTTCCTTCTGGATCCAAATCTCAACGGGACCCGGGTTTCCGGTATCGAAGCCGCTGAGTATTAGGGAAACTCCGCCGAGGCTGGCCGAGATGCCGTCGTTCACCGTCAGGTTCAGCTCACGGACGGACAGTCGCCGTAGTTGCACCTCCACCGGGATGGAGTCCCAGGTGAAGGGCTCTTTCTCCTCTTCGGTGGGCACGACCAGGTGCTCGATGTTCCACCCGAGACCGGGTATCTCGATCAGATTGACGTCCATGCCCCGCGCCTCGGCCACCTCCAACGTGATCCGGCGGTCTGAGAGCAGATGATCGAGATCGTAGCGCAGGGTGAACTCGTCGAGCCTCACGGCCGGTACCCGTCCGAACTCCTCACTGGAGAGGACCACCAGGTCCCGCGCCACCACACCGACCAGGGGCGAGATGAAAACCGAGCCCAGGCTCACCTCGCCGCGAAGGCCCTCGTTGACCAGGTCGAGCACCAGCTCCTTCAGCTCATCCTCGGGGAAGATGAGGCGGAGGACCAGGGTGGCGATGACGACCAGGCTGACCACCCCG
>DAOVLG010000476.1 GCA_030631385.1 Candidatus Coatesiibacteriota bacterium
AGACGATCGGGCTCCTCGCCGGGATGATGGTGATCGCCGGAATCATCGCCGACACGGGGGTCTTCCAGTACGTGGCGCTCAAGGCGGTGCGCTGGACGCAGGGTCGCTACCTGCTGCTCGTGATCTCACTCAGCGTGATCACCGCGGTCTTCAGCGCGTTTTTGGACAACGTGACCACGATCCTCCTGCTGGGCCCCATCGGCATCCTGGCCTGCGACGCCCTCCACCGGCGCCCACTGGTGATGCTGATCTCCATGACCCTGGCCTCCAACATCGGCGGCATGGCGACCCTCATCGGCGACCCGCCCCACATGATGATCGGCTCCGCCACCGGGCTCACCTTCAACGACTTCATCGTCAACCTGGGTCCCATGGCGATCATCGCCCTGGTAATCACCCTCGTCATGGTCTATCTCTTCAACCGACGCGAGTTCACCCCGACGAGGAGGCCTTTTTACGCCGAGAGCTTCGATGAGGCGCGCTACATCAAGGACAGGCGGAGGACGACCCTGAGCCTCATCGTTCTGGGGCTGACCATCCTCGGCTTCACCATCCTTCCCGGCTTCGGGGTCTCCGTGGCCGTGGTGGCCCTCTCCGGGGCGAGCCTGCTGATGCTTTTAGACCCCGACCGGGTGAAGAGGGCCCTCGGACACATCGAGTGGCCGCTGATATTCTTCTTCCTGGGGCTCTTTATCGTGACCGGAGCGCTGCAGGAGGTGGGGGTGGTGGCCGTGGTCGGGCGCTGGCTGGCCTCTTTGACCACCGACCCCTTCCTCTTCACCGTGATCATCCTCTGGGCCAGCACCCTCGGGGTGGCCTTCATCTCGGCGGTGCCCTACACGGCGGTGATGATCCCGATCATCGGGACCTCGGTGGCTCACCTCGGTATCTCCGCCGTCGCCGCGCGGCCGATCTGGTGGGCGCTCTCACTCTCGGCGGCCATCGGGGGCAACGGCACCGTCATCGGCGCGGCGGCCACCATGGCCGCGGTCACCATCTCCGAACGCACCTCGGAACCGATCACCTTCACGAACTATCTGCGCTACGGCCTGCCGACGATGTTCGTGTGTCAGCTCTTCTCGACCCTCTACCTCTGGCTCCGCTACTTCGTCCTCAAAGGCTGATTATCAATGGATAGAAACAGGCTGGATAATCGTCCTATCCCGCCACCGGCCCCCGGGGCCGGGTAAGGAGGAGTCATGCCCTCCCGTTACGTGCGCGACTTCATGACCAGCGGGGTAATCACCTGCAGCCGGGGCGACAAACTCCGCGACGTCGCCGCCCTCTTCGCCACCCGCACCGTCTCAGGCGTGCCGGTGACCGACCGCGAGGGAAAGCTGGTCGGCATCATCACCAAACTCGACCTCCTCGGATTCTTCCTCCCCGAGTACCTGGACCTCTTCTCCGACATAGACTTCATCCAGGATTTCTCCACCCTCCAATCGTGCAACCTGGACGTCCTCGAGTCGGATCTGCTTCTGGCCGAGGACGTGATGGACTACGAACCGCTGACGGTGGGTCCGGAGACGATGCTGCTGAAGTGCGCGGCGCTTCTCTCTAAGTTCAAGGCCGAGATCCTCTGCGTGGTGGACGCGGAGGGGAAGCTCCTGGGAGTGATCACCGCCACGGACATCGCCCGGGCCTTCTTCGGCAGGTACTCAGACTCCGCCGGCGATCCCTCCCCCTGAAGACGGGTTTCCTGAACGCATCTCCAACACGTAGGCGGCCCGGTC
>DAOVLG010000079.1 GCA_030631385.1 Candidatus Coatesiibacteriota bacterium
AGCGCCGCTTTTGGAGAAGGGTCAATTCCCCGTGGGGAAGGATCGCGTAGGAGGGGCCGATCCGGAGCAGCCTTCCCGCCTCGATCAGCTTCGTAATCGCATCGCGCAGCGCGTCTGAGTCCACGTTGCGCCCGGCGAGGGAGGACAGACGACCCTGGTCCAGGCGAGAGAACGGGAGCCGCTTCTCCAGAATCCGGTCCAGCGCCCGGCTCAGTTTATCCACCAGGCCCCGGCGCCAGCGGGGGTGGAGCCACCGGTCGCTCGATAGTCGGACGATCTCACCGGACTCGGTAAAACGTGACAACTCGGCCTCTACGGTTTTGACCAAGAGGTTCGACCGTTTGGCCAGCTCCGCGGTGGTAAGGTCTTTGCGGGGTAGAGGGTTGTGCTTGAGCCAGAGGGACAGGGCACCTACGGGATCGGTTTTATCCAGCTCAATTAGCTTTTCTTTGTAGCTCACCCGTTTGCGTCGGTGCTTCTGGGCCAGGGGATCGAGCACGCGCCCGCCGGCGATGGTGAGGGACGGGGAGGGGACGCGGAGGATGAACCTTTCGCCAAAGAATACGGGAAGGCTCTGCTCTGTCTCGATCTGGGCGAAGGACTCCTCGCCCGGTTTTAACGTCTCACGGCCCAGGAGTACGACCCTGCAGGGGACCTCGCTCGTCCCCTTCAGGAGCTTGAGCCGGGTGAGGTTTTTCAGCTCCCCGACCGAGGGGAGGAGTTTTACCCGTGCGTCGAAGCGGTTGGACAACGGTGCGCTTCCCGGGGTGATGATCTCGTCGCCGCGCTTCACGCCTCGTCTCGAAAGGCCGGTCAGGTTGATCGCCGCCCTAACGCCGGGGATAACCTCCTCCCGCGGACGGGCGTTTATCTGCAGGCCCCTTACCCGGGCGAGACCGCCGCCCGGTTGAATCTCCACCTCGTCGCCGATCCGCAGGACGCCCGAGGCCACGGTGCCGGTGACCACGGCGCCGAATCCCTCCATCTTGAAAGACCGGTCGGCGGCCAGGCGGAAGGCCCTGCCGGGATCGAGCTCACGTTTGGATTCTCCCGCCAGCCGGATGAGCTCTCCCTTGAGCTCTTCGAGACCGACCCCCGTCCTGGCGCTGGTTCTGATAACGGTGGAGTCGCGCAGACCGGTGTCCGACAGGATGTCTCCGATCTCCTCCTCGAGAAGTGCCAGCCACTCCTCGTCCTCGACCAGGTCCACCTTGGTGAGGGCCACGACGCCGCGCTTAACGCCCAGGAGCTCGACCACGTCCAGGTGCTCCCGGGTTTGGGGCATGATCCCCTCATCGGCGGCGACCACCAGCAGCACCGCCTCGAAGCCGACCGCGCCGGCGACCATCTCCCGGACCAGACTCTCGTGGCCCGGCACGTCCACGAATGCCAGCTCGCCGGCCGGGGTCTCGAGGAAGGCAAAACCGAGGCGAATGGATATCCGCCTCTGCCTCTCCTCGAGGAGGCGATCGGGGTCGGTTCCGGTCAGCGCCTTTACCAGGGCGCTCTTACCGTGATCCACGTGCCCCGCCGTTCCGAAGAGGGGCGGGACGTGGAAAGCTTTTCCGGTGTCGCTCATCGGCCAGATATTTTCGTCTTTGAGGTAAGGAAACGCCTTCATTATAAAACCTTCCGAACTACTTTGGGCAAAGATATGGTGAAATGATACCTTACGTTTGTGTAAGCGGACGTTATGATGAGGGCTGTTTGGGACGGATTGCTGCGTCCGTCCAAACCCTTTACCGGAGGTTTTTGTCCAAACGGAAGGCGATCCAAACGTATCAATCGGAACGGGGTAAATATGTTGGTTATAGAGATTGCGCGAGCGAATCGTCGACAGGCCGATTTAATAACGCGGTCGCCCGCAGAGGGGCGACCCTACATCCATCTTCTAATCGGGGCGGTCAAGGTGAGCATCTTCGATCTGAACTGGGAGAATTTCAGCAATGTACACCGATATCCGCGGTTCGACCTCGATTTTAAGCACCTCTCATTGCGCCGTGTACCACGGGTAAATAAACCGTTGACCGAAACTACACGTACTAACCGTGTATCAAAGGGAGTGGTGTCTCGAATTTACCGTGCTACCGAACAAGCTTCAAGGAGGGCGTGGATGAAGTTCCTATGCGTGTTACTGGCTACTTTGTTTATGGCCTGTAGCTTCGCCAACGGGGGTGTGAACGTGGATCCTGAATTTCAGCATAAGGTTGAACTCGACCCGGCTGGCGCGAAGGTCCTCTCCATCGGGTGGCGGAGTGGTTCGATCGAGTTGATCGGGGATGACCGCAACAGCGTCCGCATCACCGCAGTCGGGAGGAAGTACGGAGGTCTGATTTTACCCGAGGAGTGGCTGGAATTCATCGAGTTCAGTGTGGACAGTAGCGGCAAGGTTGTGCTTGAGTTTGTTCGACCGGGTGTCTCTAATCCCTACAGCATCGCCCTGCAGGTGTTCTTTCCCCGGATGATGGCCGTCGAGGTGGAGAACGGCAGCGGCGGATTGACCCTCTCGGGTGGATCGTCGGCGGTCGTCAACCTGGGCAGCGGCGGAGTCACCATCACCGGCGTCTCGGGTGACGTCGAGGTGGAGACCGCCAGCGGCGGGATCGAGGTGGAGGAAGTGGGCGGCTCGCTGAGGGCCTACAGCGCCAGCGGAGGCTTGGAGATAAAGCACATCGAGGGGGTCGTCGAGGGGGGTACCGCCAGCGGAGGGATCGAGATCGAGCTGGACGCCAACCACGGCGGTGCGGTGAATGCCGAAACGGGCAGCGGTGGGATAAGCCTCTCCTTCGGCCCCGGTCAGGCCGGCCCGGTCACACTGAACACGGGCAGCGGCGGTATCGAGCTCAACTACGGCGGCATCTTCACCGGCGACGCGGACCTCGATACGGGATCGGGCGGCATCACGGTCAATTTGGTTGATCCCCCCGAGGAGTTGGCCGTCGAGGCGGAGACGGCTTCGGGCAGGGCCTCGACCAACCACCCCGATGCTCAGGTCTCGAATGAGTACTCCTCCGGGGAGATTATGTTGAAGGGGACCGGGCCGAAGCTGACCCTCTCCACCGGATCGGGCAGCATCGAGGTCAACGTCCAGTGAGGTATGCTTGGGGCCGTCTTATGCCGGTCCTCTATTTTCATTACGGGGAATCCCGCCGAAGAGGAAGCGGCATAAGGAATCGCACGGCGAGCTTAGCTTGATTCTACGGGTGTAGGGACATCATATTGCGGCTCTTATACTATAGGGTAAAGGCTGCTCTTAGAAGAGGCGCACACATGGAAAAGGGGTGTACGATGAGAAGCGTTCTGGTCATGACCCTGGTCGTTCTCTCCTCGGCCTTCGCCCTGGAGAACTTTGAAACAGAGATACCGGCGGAGGGGGTCAACGACCTCCGAATCGACTGGGCCAACGGTGACGTTGAGCTGATCGCCGACAGCTCTGCCTCAGTGCGGATAACCGCCGTCGGAAGCCGGGGCGGGACGACCCTAAAGACTTCGGATTGGCTCGAGTACGCCGATTTCAGCCTCACCGGCACTGAGGCCGTACTGGTGTTCGAAACTCGGGGTCGCGCCACGAATATCGCTGTTGACCTCACGGTTCGCTTTCCGCAGGGATTGAGGGTCAGCGTTGATTGCGGCAACGGCGGTGTTACGGTGTCCGGCGGTTCTTCGCTGGAGGTGGATGCCGGTAACGGCAACCTCGACGTTTCCGGGGTTACCGGCGAAACCGACCTGGATGCGGGAAACGGGAACGTCGAACTGGCGCTGCCGGCGGGCTTTGCCGCGGAGGCCGCAGTAGACTCCGGCAACGGCAATGTCGAGCTTACGATCGGCGGGGGTTTCTCGGGGGAAGTGGAGGTCAACGCCGGGAACGGCGACGTGACGGCAACCTTCGCCGATGTACCCGACGGTTTACGGATTGACGCCCAGACCGGCATGGGCTCGGTAAAGTGCACAATACCGGGCGCCGAGGTGACGGAGGGCTTCATGGGGGGTGCGGTTACCCTGGACGGTCGCGGCCCCGAGCTGGATATCTCCGCCGGCATGGGCGACATCGGCATATTTGTCGAATAGATGCAGGCTGTTACGAAAAAGACCGCCAGGTGGCGGTCTTTTCTTTTATACGGGCGGACCTGTAAGCCGAATCCTGTACCTCGTCGTGCTGACGGGAAAAACCCTCCGATGAGGCGACGGCCATCCATCTTACGCCGGGGATCTCTCCTCCGGCTCCAGCGACCTACCCGGAACGATGCAGTGCCTTTTCCTGCATGGAAAAGGACACGGCGAGAGCGGGCCACTCTTCGTTCCCTATTTGGTCTTGCTCCAGACGGGGTTTGCCGAGCCGACGGCGTTACCACCGCCGCTGGTGGGCTCTTACCCCACCGTTTCACCCTTGCCGGTCCGGTAAAAAACCGGACTTGGGCGGTCTGCTCTCTGTTGCACTTTCCGTACCCTTGCGGGCCCCGGGGATTACCCGGCGTCCTGCCCTGCGGAGTTCGGACTTTCCTCGGAACGGTTTTGCGGTGAGGTCACTTAAGGGTTTGACCCTCAGTTTGACCCCCCTGGCGTTCCGCGGCCGTCCGGTCCGCCCGCAGGAAGTAAAATAGCACCGTTTGAGGTTTTTGACAACCCTAGAGGGCCACCGAACACGAAGTAAAGGTTGCCCAGCTCACCGGTGAGTTCGGCGTCCAGGGGTACCTCTGCAAATTTCTCATCATAGATCGCAGTGAGAAAGAGTCGTCCCGACTCCCGGGCCAGTCGCCTCAAATCTTCGTAAAGCCACAACCTCAGAACATGTGGCTCATCGAGGACAAGTTCCCGGCCGTTATCCTCGATCTCCATGCGGCAGCGCTGATGGCTCAGCTTACGCTCACGGTCTTCGTGCTCAACTGTCCATGTCGTTTTCACCCGGACGCCGTTACGCTCGAAGGTCCAGGAGCTGAGGTCTTCCTCGGGTGGTTTTCCCCAGGCGCAGGAGAGCTGGACGACGTAAACCCCGCCGGTTTGCAGCGCATCTCCGGTGCACCTGAAGTGGGTGACTATTTCTTCATCGGAGTGCAGGTAGCCCAGACTGTTGATCAGGTTGAAGGCCGCGCCGAATTTCTCGTTGAAGACAACCGAGCGCATATCAGCGACTTTCACCTCCGCACGGTCGGCCAGACCGGCCTCGGTTATCCGCCGTTTTGCGTACTCCACCACCCGTGGGTTAACGTCGTAGCCCATCACGCGGTAGCCGCGGCGGGCCAATGCCAGAAGCAACCGACCAGTACCGCAGGCCGGCTCTCCAATCCGCTCCACTTTGAAAGGGACGAAAAGTTCGAAGATCCGCTCGAAGAAATCTATCTGTTTTAAAACGCTCCAAGTGAAGGCGATGTCGTAATAGAACGGTCGGTCGTAGATTTTACTCGTCACTGGAAGTTGATCTCCGCGATGCAGCAATCGTGAAAAATTCACCGGGGTAGACCTCAACGATTCCCTCAGCCATTCAATCATCCCCGACGTTCGGTGGCGCCCACACCAAATGCTTATACGCGTCGCATCGCGAGCAGAGCCATATTTTGTCTCGCTCCCCGCGGCTCAGAAGTTCGCGGTAGTTCCCAACAATGGGTCCGTTCCAGATTTCGAGCGGCGTGTTGAGGTTAATGTCGCCGATCACGCCGCGCCCCTCTATGTCCCAGCAGCACAGCACCGCCCGGCCGTCGGTGAAGAAGAACATCTCGCCCAAAATCTTCGGGCAGGGTTTGAGGACAACGTCCTTCTCGGACTGGTCGGTCCAGGGCCACTTATAGAGTGGCACAAACTCCACCAGGTCGGCCAGCGGCTCCCAGTAACGCCGGTACTCCTCACGTTCGCCGACGTTTTCCTCCATCTTGATCATCCGCACGTGGGTCACGCAGGTCGTATCATCGGCCAGCTCGCAGAAGCGGGTTACCCTATCGTAAACTTTGTCCCGGTTGATACCCGGCCTGGTTTTTTCGTAGACCTCGACACCGTAGGCGTCAATGGAGAAGCGTATCTCGTCCAGCCCTGTCGCCAGAAGGTCCTCGGCGCGTTCCTCGGTCATCAACTCCCCGTTGGAGTTGAGCTCCACCCACGCCGTGGGATCCCGTTTGATGTGGCGGACGATCTCCTCCAAGCGGTTGTCGCAGAGCGGCTCGTTCTGCAGAAATGGGCGGTAGGTGATGCCCAATTCCCGCGTTTCGTCAATGATCTTCCGCCAGAGGCGCTCCTCCATCCGGAAGGGGCCGCGTTCGAGATCCTTCTGTTGACAGAAGGGGCAGGCGCCGTTGCAGGCGGTGGTGGTCTCGAGCTGGATGTAGCGGGGACGATCGGGGAAGCGGGTGAAACGGTCGGCGTTGCTCATCGGGCGTCCTCGGAAGGGAAAAGCTTGCTCCGGCGGTGGATTTTCCCTTATACTAAACCGTAGGAATCGTAAAATCCACCCCCGGCGAAAGGAGAAAGATGAGAAAGGTGCTGATTTCGATCTTCATGGTGGTCGCCCTCATCCTCTTGACCGGCGCCGAGTCCGGTGAGGTATGGGGACCCGACGCGCCCAAGACCACGAGCAACCACTCACGCGCCCGTCCCAACGTCATCATCATCATGATCGGCGCCGACACAGACATGGCCGCCGTGGCGGCCTTCAACGCCGAGCAGAACGTCAAGCGAATGGAGCACGTCACGGGACAGATCTACCGCCTCTATCTCGACGCGGCAGCCGACACGGTCAAGGTTCGCCAGGCTTACGCCAAGAACTCCCTTTTCGTCAAGGTGGACTACGAGATCGAGGTGAGCTACGAGGTGCACGCCGGTTGCTCCGCCGGCGGCGGGGTGAGAACGGGCACTTAGCGAAAGTGAACGTTAAGTCTACAATCGGTTTCGGGTACACCCTAAGCGTGTCCCGGAACCGGTTTTTACCCCTTCATGCTATAATCGTTCAAATTCCCACGCAGCCCGTAAAAAATTCCCGAGGTCGCACAATGAAGATCAGGAAGCTCTTCGGTGTACTCGTAACAACCGTCCTTCTCCTCACCGCCGCTGGGGCCTCGGCCCGCCAGGTTCGCGCGGTCAGAACCCAGGTGTCCCCCAAGATAGACGGGAAACTGACCGACATCGGCTGGACCCCGG
>DAOVLG010000323.1 GCA_030631385.1 Candidatus Coatesiibacteriota bacterium
AGCCCTCACCCTAGCCCTCTCCCACGGGGAGAGGGAAGTCGTTGCATTACCTCACCCCCGACCCGTGAGCGAATGCCCCTCCCACGGGGAGAGGGGAGCCGCCGCGCCTATCCATCTTCCCCTACCACACCGCCCTAACCGCCCACCAGGGCTCGGGCTCTTTCGTCTGCGTCCGAACCATGCTTCTCCGCGTCGGCGCCTCCGAGGTGTAGTAACAGACCACCTTTCTCGGATCATCACCGCAGATCCAAACCTCGATCCGGCGGTGGTCACCGTCCTCGAACCACCGGCGGATGAAGCCGGCCACGTTCTCGCTGATCCACACCGGTTCCTTGGGCCAGGGGCTCCGGTCCCCCACCTCGAAGGTCGCCCAGGGGTAATTCTGCCACGCCCGGCCGCTCTCCTCCCAGTCATCGTGAATCCGCAGAAGGACCATCGGAATTTTCACCCCATTACAGTAGCATATTGAAACAACTGCGCTTACACCGAGAATGGAAAAGCAAATTCCGTTCCCGACGGTGCCGATCTACCAATAAAAAAACCGCCCCGGAGGGCGGTGCGTGAAGCCGGAAAGGGCCTAGCTGTCCTTGGGCATCCGCTCTTCGTAGTCAATCACCAGACGGTTGTACTCCCGCTCCATCAACACCGACGAGATCATAAAGTCGGCGCTGGCCCGGTTGCAGGCGATGGGCACGTTGTAAACCACGGAGATGCGCAGGAGCGCCTTGACGTCCACGTCGTGGGGGTGCGGCTCGAGGGGGTCCCAGAAGAAGATGATGAAGTCCAGGCCTCCCTCGGCGACACGGGCCCCGACCTGCTGGTCACCGCCCAGTGGACCGCTCTTGAAGCGGGCCACCGGCAGGCCCAGCTCCTCGGCGATGATCAGACCCGTCGTGCCGGTGCCGCAGAGCTCGTGCTCCGCCAGTACGTCCCGATTGAAGCGGGCCCACTCGACCAGGTCCGCCTTGCGGTTGTCGTGGGCGATCAGGGCGATCCGCTTCCTCACCGGCATGGGTACTTCAGTTTGAGACACCTAACACCTCCACGGGTAACATCGGGACGGTATAATAACACAAAGGCGGCAATCGCCACCCTTTTTTCTCCAATCTGAAACGGCACCCTGAGCGGGACCCGTCAATTTGAACCGCAGCCCATTGGAGACCTGGGGTTCGGTGGGCCGCTGGAGGAGTTGGGTGAGGTACTATGGGATGGCGAGTGATCGAAGCTAAAAGGCGGTCCCCCTGGGCTCCCAGGTGGAGTCGGGCACGATCTGCTTCACCAGGCCGGCCAGCTTGTCCGTTTCGAGTCCCTGAGCAGCCTCGTGCAGCTTATGGATCACGTCCCAGAGTTCGGGGTAGGCCCCGTTGTGACGGGCGATCATCACCTGGGGGTGGAGGCTCGGGAGACGCTCCTCGGCCGAGGAGAACAGCCGTTCGGTGAGACGTTCACCGGACCGCAGGCCCGTGTACGTGATCGGGATCTCGTCCACGGTGTAGCCGGAGAGCTCGATGAGCATCTTCGCCAGGTCCTTGATGCGCAGCGGCTGGCCCATGTCCAGCACGAAGATCTCGCCTCCGGTTCCCACGGCGGCGGCCTGAAGCACGAGCTCCACCGCCTCGGGGATGGTCATGAAGAAGCGCTCCATCCGTTCGTCGGTGATGGTGACCGGACCGCCCCGCTCGATCTGCCGCTTGAAGAGCTCCAACACGCTTCCCCGGCTCCCCAGCACGTTGCCGAAGCGAACGGCGATGAAACGGCAGCCGGGGTTATCCCGGTCTGCCAGATGGGCGATCACCTCGCAGACCGCCTTCGAGGCGCCCATGGCGTTGCACGGCTCCACCGCCTTGTCCGTGGAGATGAGGACGACCTGCTCGACGCCGTGAGCCGGGGCCAGCTCGGCCAGGGCCAGCATGGAGCCCACGTTGTTGGCGAAGGCCTCGCAGGGATTGTCCTCCATGAGGGGGACGTGCTTGTGGGCGGCGGCGTGGAAGATGATCTCGGGCCGGTGCACCTCGAGGACCTTGGCCAGGCGGGGCTTGTCCCGCAGGTCCACGATGGCGGTTACCTCCTCGCAGGAGGGGTTGCACCGGTAGAGGTCGTGATAGGTATCGAAGATGGAGTTCTCGCCGTGCCCCAGCAGGACGAGCTTCCGGGGGTTGAAGGTGGCTACCTGGCAACAGATCTCGGCCCCGATGGAGCCCCCGGCCCCGGTGACCAGGACGGTCTTGTCCACGATGAAGCGGCTGATCAGATCCAGATCGAGCTCGATGGGTGACCGGCGGAGAAGGTCCTCCAGGCGCACGTCGCGCACCTGGGTCAGCATGGCGTCGCCGTGGATGACCTGGAAGAGGGAGGGCAGGACACGGAAGATGACGTCGGCGGAGTCGCAGAGTAGGGAGACCCGGCGTACCAGGGCGCCCGAGGCGCTCGGCACGGTGATGAGCACCTCCTCGGCCCCGGTCTCGGCGACGTACTTGGGCAATTCGCTAATGGGACCCAGGATCGGCGCGCTCTCGACCTCCCAGCCGAACTTCTCCTCGTCGTCGTCCAAAAAACCGACGCAGATGTACTTGTACGACGAGTTGTGCAGGATCTCCCGGGCGATCATCCGTCCGGCCTCGCCCGCACCGCAGAGAAGAACCTTTCTGAATTTACGTCTCGGTGTCATCCGGTCTACCTAAACGAGGGTGATCTGGTTACCCGCCGTATTACGTAGCAAAAAACATACCGCCCGCCCCCAGGAAAACCAAAACGATTAACCGGACCAAACCTCCGAGTCGGGCTTCTCCTTGGGGATGGTGTACACCTCGACGGTCACGCCGTTCGGGTCGAGCACCGAGTAACCCCAGTAGCTGTCAACCCGCCACTCCGGGTCATCGTTGAAGGCCCTGATGCCCGCGGCTTTCAGCCGCTCCA
>DAOVLG010000343.1 GCA_030631385.1 Candidatus Coatesiibacteriota bacterium
AGGTGTACCGGAGCGCCTGGCTCGGCTCGCGGATCGCTCTTTTAACCTTGGCGGATCGCGGTTCGCCCATATTCGCGAAGGTAATCGGCTTAGTCCTCTGTCAACAAGGGATTATGCCATGGGGGCGGTTGCAGGTCAACGCGGCGGCTTTCCACTACTTGACGCCCTCACAGTTGGGTACTAATATGCGGTTGAAGGGAAGGGGGAAGCCGTATGAAACGAGGGATTCTTTTCATCCTCGTATTTTGGGCGGTTCTCACGCTGGCGACCGAGTCGCTGGTGCTCGTCGGTCCAATCGAACACTCCGACATACCTCGGCTTTCGCGGGAATACCCGTTGATCGTGGACGACTACCGGGACGGGTACGCCTACTGCTACTCAGACGCCGACGACCTGCACCTTCTCGCCGGTCTGCCCTGGCCGCACCGGGTGCTCATACACGATCTCCAAGCCTACTACGCCGCCGAGCGGGCCCTTTGGCCGCCCGATGACCGTGACGAACCCTGGGACGCCCCCTGGGACGCCTTCCACTCATACGCCGAGACCATCGCCCTCCTGCAGCAATGGAGCGAGGATTACCCGGACATCTGCCGCCTGGTGGACGTGGGCGATTCGGTCCAGGACCGGGAGCTCCTGGTACTGGTCGTCTCGGCCAACGTGGACGAGGAGGAGTACGAACCCGAGGTCCGTATCCTAGGCACGTTTCACGGCAATGAGATAGTCACCAACGAGATCGTCCTGTACTGCATCGAACGGCTGCTAATCGGCTACGGTGACGATCCCGAAATCACCGGACTGGTTGACGACTTCGAGCTCTGGCTCCAGCCTCTGGTCAACCCCGACGGTTATGTCAACGGAACCCGCCGCAACGCCCACAGCGTGGACCTCAACCGCAACCTCAGCTACATGTGGGAGTCGGGCGGCGGCCACGGACCGTATCCCTTCAGCGAGCCGGAGACCCAGGCCGTCGCCGACTACTCCGGAGGACACGAGGACCACGTCCCCGACGCGGTCGAGGACAACACCTTTGTTTTAGGCCTCACGTACCACTCCGGCGCCATCTGTGTGAACTACGTCTGGAACTACCAGCAGGAGCGCGCCCCCGACGACGCGCACGTTCAGACCATCTGCTACGATTACTCCGACTCCTGCGAACTGAGCCCCTACTACCCGCCCTGGGTGGACGGCCACGGCTACCGCGACGACGACTACATGGACTGGGTGACCAACGGTTGGGACTGGTACGAGATCCACGGGGATCTGAACGATTGGAGTTATGGCGTCCGGGGGTGCATAGACACCACCATCGAGGCCGATGACGAGAAGCACACCGATCCCCGCGACATCATTTCCCAGGCCGACGTGAACTGGTACGCGATCAAGAGTTGGATCGAGTGGGCCGACGACGGACTCCACGGGATCGTCACCGGTCCGGGCGATGAGCCGATCCCGGCCGCCATTACCGTGGGGGATCGCGACGAGGCCTTCATGTACAACGATCCGACGGTGTTGGGCGACTACTGGCTCCCCCTGGCCGACGGTTTCTACGACATCACCTTCTCCGCCGAGGGTTACGACCCGATCGTCTTCGAGGACGTGGAGATAACCGGAGAGGACACCCCGCCGCTGGACGTGCAGTTCGGCGACTCAGACACTCCCGACCTCTGTAAGCTAACGGCGCTCCGTACATCGGACGGCGTTCTGGTATCGTGGAGGTCGAACGGTGGTTTCTCCTCGTTTAACGTCTACCGGGTTGACGCCGCCGGTAGCATTCTACAGAGGATAAATGAGAACCGCCTGCCGGGAGCCGCCGTCAGCCTCCTCGATCTGGCCCCTCCATCGCCCGTCGCCCGGTACCGGCTCGAGGCGGTCACCCCGGCGGGTCACCGGATGCTCTTCGGCCCCGTCGAGGTGGAGGTGGGTGAAACGTTCGGAGGAACCGCGATTCTAGGCGTCTTCCCCAATCCGGTTGGTGATCGGGCCGCCGTGGAGTTGAGCTCTGCCGGGGGGTATCTCGAGGTGAGCCTGTACGATCTGGCGGGACGGTTGATCTCCGTACTCTACCGGGGGGTGCTTCCACCGGGTCGCAACACCCTCGGACTGGATGCGGCCGGTCTGAAGGCCGGCGTGTACATGCTTGTCGTGCAGGCCGGAGGCGGAATCTCGATCCAGCGCTTCGTTGTGGTTCGATAGAAGCTGCTGTTTCGTAAAAGGGGGATCGCCGACGAGCGACCCTTTCCCTTGCCAGATGTAGATTTTTTTGTATATTATATGCCTATGAGATTCTCTTCCTTCGGTATTGCGGCGGTTATCCTCCTGTCGCCCGTTCGTTCTCTCTCAGCTCCCTATACCGGGTTTGCCCTCTCCGTTGAGGCGGGGCTTTCTACCTACGGCCTCTCCAACGTACCCATCGCCTTCAGCTGCGCACTTGATCTGGGTTACCGTCTGCGGGAGGTGGCCTTCACTCTCGGCTATTTCGCCGAGCCCTTCGCCGAGATGGGTGGCAGCCAGGGTCCGCGGCTCCTGGTGTATTACTACACCAACCCCGCCTCCCAGCTTTTCCTCCGTTTGGGGGGCGGGATCAACTACTTCTGGCGTCTGGCCCCCTTCAACGAGTCGGCCGATCCCGAGCTGCACCAGGTGAGACGCCTGTGGTCCGGTGAGCTGGACATCCGGGTTGGCGTCAAGCTCCTCGGCACACTGGATGCCTTCTTGG
>DAOVLG010000372.1 GCA_030631385.1 Candidatus Coatesiibacteriota bacterium
CCCAGAGCCGGTTCATGGTGAGTTCGTGGTCGGGCCTCTTCGGCCAGGCCGTGTTCTCGACCGTCCTCCGCCCGCCCGCGACGTCCCCGGAGACCAGGCGGTCCAGGGCCAGGGCGAGCCTGAGCCGGGGACTGTCGGCTTCGCTTTGGGATATAGCCTTCTCATGAAGGTCTGCGGCATCGGCGAAGAGATAGAGCGAGCGGTAGAGTTCCGCCGTCAGGTGGCGTTTTTCCACCCCGTCGCCCGTCTTCTCCAGCGCCTCGAGACCCTCATCCAGCCTCCCCCGGCCGAGGAGGCTGCCGGCGTAGGCCAGACGGGCCCTCCGCAGAAGATCATCGTCCCCCACCTCCTTGGCGCCCACCATGGCCGTGTCGAGATGACTGGCGGCCGCGGACCAGTCGCCCAGGTAATCGGACAGCCGCCCGAGCTCGTAGGCCATCCGGGCCGTCCCGAAGCGGTCGCGTTTGCCCTGGCGGATGCGGAGGAGCTCCTCGACGATCCCTTTGGCTTCCGTGAGCCGGCCGAGTTCGGTCAGCAGCAGCGCCCTCTCCCGCCGAACCTTCGTTCGGCTCGGCTCGTTGCCCAGGCGCTCGAAGATCCGTTCCGCCTCGGCGAGGGAGTCCTCGGCCTCCCCACCGCGACCGTGCTCTGAGTATAGATCGGCCAGACGGTTGAGGGTCTCGGCCACCTGCCCGGCCTGTAACAGGGAGCGTTCCCTGGCCAGGGCGGCCTCCAGGGCCTCCACGGCCTTGGCCGGCTCGTTTCGTGTCTTGTAGATCTCGGCCAACCCCTGCTGCGCCTCGGCGGCCAGGGAGAGATGGCCGCTGTGCTCCGCCCACTCGAGCACGGAGGTGAGGGGAGCGAAGGCCTCGTCGGGCCGTCCGAGCTCCAGGAGGGTCCTTCCGATGAGCACCCGCGCCCGCGCGCCATCGCGACCCTCATCCCCGCCGGCACGTTCCAGGTGGGGCAGGGCCTCCTCCCGCTTCTTGATCCGCAGAGCCGCTTCGCCCAGGAGCAGTTGGCGCTTGGAGTCCAAGCGGCCCCCGGCGTCGCAAGCCGCCGACTGTGCGGCCCACAGCTCCACCTTCTCCGGCTCACCCGTGGCGAGATGGATGGCGGCGTTGGCGAGGGCCAGCTCGGCCCGCTCGGCCTCCTCCCCCTCCTCGCTCTGGGAGTAGAGCTCCTCGAGGATACACCGGGCGTCGGTGAAGCGGCGCGCCGAGGCGAGGATGTCGGCCAGACTCGCCCGGAGCCTCCGGACGGCCCGTCGGTCCGCGGCGGCTTCGACCGCGTCGGTCAGGTAGGCGATGGCCGCGTCGAAGGAACCGACCTCGGCGGCCAGTTGGCCGGCCAGCTCCAGGGCGGTGATCCGCTCGGCCGGGTCGCCGCAGTTCATGAAGTGGTTCACCGCCTGGGCCACCACCCCGCCGTGCTGACGTTGGTAGAAGCGGGCGGCGTTGAAGTGCAGCTCACGCCGCCGGCCGGAATCCACCGAGTTGTAGGCGACCCGCCAGGCGGCATTTCCGCCGAAGACGTACTCGCCGCCCTCGCGGGTTAGAAGGGCGCACCCGGCCAACCGGGCGCGCAGCCGGGACACGTCCTCGGTGACCGCGGCCAGGTCGCCGGCGTTGAAGCGGGGGCCGAGGACGGACACCGTCCCCAGCGCCTCGGCGTCCCCCTCCAGGGCGAAGAGCTCCGTCGCCAGGCGATCCAGGGGCAGGCGGGCGTGGTGGACGGTCAGCCTGTCCGTCTCGGCCAACATGGCCAGGTAGGTAAGGCGTCCCGGCAGCAGATCCCGCTCCGAGATGGGACCGAGCTCCCCGGCGTCCCGACCGGAGAGGGTCTTGAAGAGCTGCTCCGCCTCGGCGGGCGGCAGGGGTTCGATGGCGACGGTCGGCGCCTCCGTCCCCTCGGGGACCCTTCCGCCGCAGAGGATGACGGCCAGGGGTAACCCGACGCCGGTCAGGGAGCGGATGAGGGCCACCGATCCCTGATCGAGCCACTCGGCGTCGTCCACGACGACGGCCAGGGGGCGTCCTCCCCGGGCCCCGATGGCGGCCAGTAAGAGCTCGCCGGCCATCTCCCCCTTCTCGCCCGGCGAGAGCCCCCAGAGCGGCTGGGAGAGCTTCCCACCGATGAAGCGGGTGATGAATTCGGCCAGTCTCGGCGCCGCCTCGCCCAGGGCCCCCCGTTGCGCCTCGGCGGCCGCCGAGCTGGAGATCGGCCCCCAGATCGCCAGGAGCATCCGCCGCCACAGTCCGTAGGGATCGTAGCTCCACCAGGGCTGGGCGCGGAAGAGATGGGCGTCGCCCATCTGGGCGAAGAGGTCGGTCAGCTCCGCGGCCAGGCGGCTCTTCCCGCTGCCCGGTTCCCCGGTGACGATCCCGACGACCGCCTCGCCCCGCCGGAGGCTCTCCAGCCAGGAGTGGGCCCGGTCCAAAACCTTCTCCAGACCGAGCAGGGGCTGCCCCGCCTCCTCGCGGACCTGGGAGG
>DAOVLG010000479.1 GCA_030631385.1 Candidatus Coatesiibacteriota bacterium
GTGGCCACCACCCAGGCTCCGGTGCGCTGCAGGCGGGTCAAGACAGCCATGGCCAGGGCGGCTCCCTGGTCCGGGTCGGTCCCGGTGCCGATCTCGTCCAAAAGAACCAGCGAGCCAGGCCCCACGCCGGCGAAAACCTCGCCCAGGCGTCTAACGTGGTAGCTGAAGGTGGAGAGATCGCCCTCCACCGACTGCTCGTCGCCGATGTCGGCCAGAACCGAGGAGCGCAGGCCGACGGCTGAATCGGGACTCACGGGGATCGGCAGGCCGCACTGGGTCATCACCGTCAGCAAGCCGATGGTCTTCAGCGCGACGGTCTTGCCGCCGGCGTTTGGACCGGTGATGAGAAGCACGTCGTAATCGCCGCCAAGTTCGAGATCAATGGGCACCACCTCCTCCCGGGGGTGGTTGAGCAGCAGAACCGGGTGGCGTGCCTGGAGGAGGTGGGTCGAGCCACCGTTGATAAGCTCAGGAACGGTACCGTCGAGCTTCAATGCAAGGCGACCTTTAGCCTGGATAAGGTCCAGCTCGGTGACCAACCGGTAATCGGTCTCGAGAGCGTCGAGACCGGCGCGAGCCAGGTCGCTCAGTTCCCCGAAGAGCCGCGCCACCTCCTCCCGTTCGGCGTAGTGGATGGCGGCCAGCTCATTGTTATCCTCGACGACGGCGAGGGGTTCGACGTAGAGCGTCGTACCCGACTTGCTCTGACCGTGCACGATCCCGGGCACCCGTCCGCGAAAATCGCGCAGAACCGGGATCACGAAGCGTCCATCCCGCTGGGTGACGACCCTCTCGCCGAGGGCGCCGGCCAGTCCCGGAGAATCGGTCAGCTCCTGCAGGCGGTCGTTGATCCTCCTCCGGAGACCCTCCCTCTCCCGGCTCAGCCGTTTCAGGATGGGCGAGGCGTCGGGCCGAACGGCGCCGTCCTCCTCCAGAACACGACCGATGGCGTCCCGGAGTTTATCCAGGGGGACGAGGTCCTCAACCATCGCGGCCAAGCCCGGGAAGAGCTCGGCGTCGGGTCTCCTACCCCCCAATTCATTAACCACCACCGCCAGGAAGTAGAGTTCGAGCAGGGCCTCGGCTCCGAGGGTCGAACCGGAAACGGCCAGCTCCTTGAAAACGGGCCGCAGGTCTTCGTGTCGCCCGATAGAGAGAGGGGAAACAGTCTCGATGAGCCGGCGGGCTTCGTCGGCCAGCGCAAGCCCCCGACGAATTTCGGTAAGGGTGACGGCGGGCCGCAGGGCGAGGGCGAGCTCCCGGCCGGTGTAGGTTTGGGCCCCGCCGGCAAGCTCCCGGAGGATGAGTGGAAAATCGAGTAGATCCAGACTGAAGTCTTCGAAGGCCATGTAATGAAAAGGGCGGCCGACCGCCCTCGCTCCGGGAAACGGTCGTTCCGCTAGGAGAGGAGCCCCTTCAGCTCCTTGATGGCGTTATTCGTGGCCCGGCGATAGGGACGGCTCCGCGGGAAAATGGCCGCCAGAACGTAATCAACGCCGTCGGCGAGGAAGAATCGGAAGCAGTACTTCACCCCCCCCCGGGCCGTGGCCAGGACCTCGTCCAGGTCTACCCCCGAGGAGTCCCTGCGGAGCTCACCGATGGGGGGTCGGAGCTGCAGGGAGATCAGGTTGAGGAGGTCAACGTACCGGTCCTGACCCCAGGAGCAGATGACGAGCCCGTCCTCTCCCACCAGGGCGACCTCATCGA
>DAOVLG010000312.1 GCA_030631385.1 Candidatus Coatesiibacteriota bacterium
CCCCTTCCACGATTACGTCGAGCTCCGTGGCTGGGTCCCGCGGGAGAATCAAGGATGACGCTCCTCGCCGACGTCCTCTTCACCGACTCGATTAGAGAGCTCAACAAGCGGATTCTCTCCGCTGACTCGCCTCCCCCCCTTGAACTCGATCGGCTCCTCGAGCTCCTCGATCTCTATGTTCGAGGCCGGTACTCCAAGGCGAAATTTCTCCTCGCCCGAGATCGTCTCTTCCGTCCCTTCCCGAACTGACATGGATGACCTCGAAAAAAAACGAATGCTCTACGCCCTCTGGGCGAAGCAGGAACGAAGAAACCTCGACCTCTTCATCAAGCGCAACCTCTGGGTCCGGCCCGAGGAGGGCCCCATCGTCCGGTTCCGCCCGAACGGGATTCAGAAGGCCTACGCCAAGATGAAGGACGGGCTCCGGAAGGACGGGAGGCCGCTACGGGTCCTCGTGCTGAAGTACAGGCGCGGCGGCATCTCGACGTGGGAGCAGGCCGAGTCCTACCATCGTTGCTGCTCCCGGGAAGGGCAGTACGCCATCACCCTCGCCCAGGACGCCCAGGCCACGGAGGAAATCTTCTCGATCAGCACCCTCTTCTACGAACGGATGGACCCGATGCGCCGGCCCCGTCGGAGGGCCCTGAACAAGAGGGAGCTGAACTTCCCCGACCTCCGCTCGAAGTTCTACACCGGGACCGCGGGAACCAAAGGGTTCGCGAGGGGCACGACCCTTCAGCGCGTTCACGGTTCGGAAGTTGCGCAGTTCCCGGGCGGGATTTTCGGGACGAAGCAGCTCCTCGCCGGAATCACGCAGGCGTGCCGGAAGGGCGATGTCATCCTCGAGTCCACGGCGAACGGAATGGGGAACTGGTTTCAGGTTGAGTTCTTCAAGGCGATGAAGAAGGCGAGCCCCTGGACCCCAATCTTCCTCGCTTGGTACATGGACGGGTCGAACCGCGTCCCGCTTTATCCCGGGGAGAAAGTGAAGCCGAAGGACGACGAGGAGGCGGCTGTCGTCAAGAAGTACGGCCTCGACACGGAGCAGCTGAAGTGGCGCCAGCTCATGAAGGCAGAGCTCGAGGACCTGTTCTTTCAGGAATATCCGGAGGATTGGATCACGGCATTCGTCGTGTCGGGTTCCCTGTTCTTCACCCAGACTGTGCTCCGCGATCTGATGCCCCGATGCAGGGACCCCCTCGCCGTGGAGGCGCTCAGGGCCGCGGAATGCCCCGCTGGTCTCCTCGACTGTATTCAGGTCTGGCATCCCCCCGCCGAAGGGATGAAGGCTTTCATCGGCGCGGATTGTTCCGAGGGGATCCCGGGGCTCGACTTGTCCTGCGGCGGGGTCCTCGATCTCGAGGGTCGGCAGTGCGCCGCGATCCACGGATACTTCAGGCCGGAGGATTTCGGGCAGAAGCTCGCGTTGCTGGCCCACTGGTACAATGACGCCCTCCTCGCGGTCGAGTCGAACGAGCACGGGCACTCGGTCCTCAACACGCTGATGAACACGGTCCACTATCCGCACCTGTACCGGCACAAGGACTACGACCAACGGACGGGCCGTCCGAAGCTGGGCTGGCAGACCAACCCGAAGACCAGGCCCCAGATGCTCGACGCGATCCGGGAGGCCACGGAGCAAGGATTCATGGAAGTGAACCATCAAGACTTCATCGCGGAATGCTTCACCTTCGTGAAGGAGGCTGGGAAGTGGCAGGCGCGCCAGGGATCGAACGACGACACGATCTTCGCGTGGGGGATCTCTTGGAAAGCCCGCGAGAAGGGGAGCCGGAAAGTCGGATATCGGGAGCTCGGAGACCGGCCCGACATGCCCCCCGAGGAAAAAGATTCGGAGAAAAAACTTGACGGACCGGGTTTCATCGCCTTAAAAGTGTAGTGCAGGGACCGGGGCACCGGCGGCGAGGTCTCCCTCTTGAGCCTGACATCCAAGCTGAAATCGGCGTGGTTCTTCGGCGGATCTTCCGTCAAGGCGAAGGACCCCCGCGACGGGGGCTTCTACCAACTCACCAAGTTCGAAGGCGACCGTCCGGTCCTGGACGGCAAGGCCGTTCGCTTCACCTCCTCACGTTCCCGGCTCGTCGACGTCGGGAGCATGATCCAGAAGTTCTTCATCAGTCGGCTCATGTCGGATCAGGAATTCCTTCGGGCCAGTGTCCGGCATGACATGGACGAGGAAGCCCCGCTGACCAACCCCTACAACCAGGTGGCCGGAGTCTATGCCTGCGTCCGGGCCCGCTCCGTCCCGATCGCAATGGTCCCGCTCAAGACCTTCGAGTGGGTGTTGGATCCGAAGACCGGGGAGGAGGAGTTGGTCGAGTCGGACGACAACCCCCTCGCCGAGGTCCTCTACAACCCGAACCAAGTCACGTCCCGGTACAACCTCGTCGAGGGATCGGTGGCGAACCTCTCCCTCAACGGGGAGTTCATGTGGTTTTTGGACCGGGACGAGCCGACCGACTTCCCCCGGGCGATCTGGCCCTTGCCCGTGACGCGGGTCCAACCGATCAAGGATGCGATTACGGGGCTTCCGGTTTTCTGGGAGTACAATCCGGGCCCGACGAAGCCGAACCAGGTTTACGACCTCCACCAGATCGTCCACGGCAAACGATGGAGCTCCACTTCCTACCTTCGGGGCCAGGGGGACCAGAAGGCGGCGTCGATGGCGGCGGGCCAGGATTGGGACGCGCAGCGTTACAACCGGACGTTCCTGAAGAACGCCTGCGACCCGGGAGGGACGTTCGAACTCCCCGAGGGCGTTACCCTCAGCCCGGAGAACGAGCGGAAGGTTCTCAAGGCGTGGGAGGATCGGCATCAAGGCCCGTCTCGTCAGGGCCGGCCGGGGATCCTCGAGGGGGGGATGAAGTGGGTGAACAACGCGATCCCCCACCGGGACATGCGCTGGCTGAAGCAGAGGGAGTGGAACCTCCAGGATCTCCGGATGGTTCACGGGGTCGGGAAGATCCATCTCGGCCTCACCGATGGGGTTTCGGTTGCGACGGCCCAGGTGACGGAA
>DAOVLG010000462.1 GCA_030631385.1 Candidatus Coatesiibacteriota bacterium
GGGAACCCCCGGTGAGCGGGCGGCCACAGAGGGCCGCCCCTACGAAAAACTACGACTTACACCGTGATCTGTGAGGGTATATTGCCGTTACGGTGTGCGAAAAGCGGGGCTCCGGGCCCCGCTCTTCGTAAATTGTCTTGAGGATCACGCCGAGCCGCGGCGGCGGAAGCCGTGGCCAAGCACCTCGTGCACGTCGGTGATCACCATGAAGGCCTCGGGATCGGCGAGCTTGACCAGCCGTTTCAACCGCGAGACCTCGCGGCGCATGATGACGCAGTAGATGACGTCCTTGTCCTCGCCGGTGTACATTCCCTGACCGCGGAGGAGGGTGACGCCCCGGTTGAGACCGGCCATGATCTGGTAGTTGACGATGTCGGGCAGCGCGGTGATGATGAAGGCCGCCCGGGCGTAGCTGAAGCCGTCCACCATCACGTCAATCACCTTGATCGAGATGGCCAGGGCCAGAAAGCCGTACAGGACGAGGTCTATCTCACCAAAAACCGCGCCGGCGAAGAAGATGATAGCCGAATCGAAGAAGAGGAAACTGATCCCGGTTGAAAAGCCGGTGTAGCGCGAGAGGACACGGGCGGGTATGTCGGTACCGCCGGTCGAGCCGTTTCCCCGGAAGACCAGCCCCAGCCCGGCGCCGAGGAGCACCGCGCCGTAGATCATCGCCATGATGATGTCGTCGGTCAGCGGGGGCAGGTTGATCACCAGGTCGAAAAAATCGGCGAAAAAGGAGTAGAGCAAGATCCCGACGATCGTTCGGAGACCGAAGCGGCCACCGAGGAACTTCAGGCCGATCAGAAACAGCGGGACGTTGAAGACGAGCATGGTAACGCCGACCGGGGTGTTCCAGAGGTGGTGCAGGGCGGTGGCCAATCCGCCGATCCCGCCCGGGGCGATGCGGAAGGGGACCAGGAAGGCGATCAGGCCGAAGCTTCCCACCGCGGCGCCGACGGCGATGAAAGCATAGTCCCGCAGAACAGTCTTCCAATCGGGCAGCATTATCTTGGGGAACTTGAGCCTGATCGAGGATAGAAGGAGCTTCTTACCCACGGTAACCCCCAAATGACGTAAAAAAGAGGGGCGGTTCGGGAACCCCATCGTTCAGCGAAGCGCAGTCTAGTAAAGCGAGCCTATCCTGTCAACCCCTGTTTATTTAGTTGAAATCCATTAACTTAGACAGCTCGTCGGGGTCGAACACCCGGGGAACCGTCAGTCGGTAGGCCGGGACGCGGTGGGCCACCTCCGTTACGAAGGGAAGGAGGAGATCAACGAACCAGGAGGGGTGGCCGTAGCTGGTGACGGATTCGAATAGAAGTGCCGTCCCGTCCTTGATGCCGAGCGGTTTCAGTGTTACGGCGTCCCCCTGTACAAGTTTGCAGATTCCCCGGAGTTCGGCCTGGGTCACCTCGGGCATCCGGGGTTCCAGATCGCCCCAGAAGGGAGTGAAGCAGAGGTTCCATCCTTCTTTCTCGCGGAGTACGGCGGGCATCTCGTCGCTCAGTACGTGCCAGTCCGGCCGTCCGATCAGGTTTCCGGCGAGGGTGCTCTTCCCGCCGCCCGAGTGGCCGCAGACCAGATAGCCCCTCCCCCCGGGGGTGATGACCCCGGCCGCGTGGAAGAGGAAGCCGTCCGGGGGGAGATGGAGCATCGCCGCCCAGACCCGGAGCACACAGTCAATCTCCTGATGCATGCCGAGACGGTACTTGACCCGGGCGGCCCTTTCGGTGGGGACGATCTCGAAACGTGGTTCGCGGATGGTGCGCCTGCCGCCATGTTCGGGGTAACTGATCCGCATGCCCCGTTCCGTGTTGTAATGCACGGTCGGCCCCACGTCCA
>DAOVLG010000320.1 GCA_030631385.1 Candidatus Coatesiibacteriota bacterium
CAACGGTCCTGCTTCTTTCGAACTGGGGGAGGAGGCGCTTGGCCCGCTCGATGGGACCGGCGAAGAGCTGGGGGAAGAAGCTGACGTAGGCGAAATAGGCGATGGCGCTCCTGGTCGGCTCGCACTTCTTGCGGTAGACGTCAATGGTGTAGGAGAGGGACTTGAAGGTGTAGAAGCTGATCCCCACGGGGAGGATGATGCTGAGCGTGCTCAGGTTGGCCTTGAAACCGATAAGGTTCAACAGCTCAGCAGCCGAGCTTACGAAGAAGTTGAAGTATTTGAAGAAACCGAGTATGACGAGATTGACGAGCAGGCTGAGCGCCAAGAGGAGCTTGCGTTTTCCCGGGCGCTCCTCCACCGCCAAACCGCGTCCGATGAGGTAATCGGAAAGGGAGATGACCACGACCAGACCCAAAAAGCGCCAATCCCACCAAGCGTAGAAGAGGTAACTCACCGCAATGAGGAGGAGATTCTGGTATCGCGGCGGCCGGTGGCGCAGGAGCCAGTAGACGGCGAGAACTACCGGGAGGAAGAGGGCGAACTCGAGGGAGTTGAAGAGCATTTACCGTCTATACCGTGGTTTGGTGAGTTTCAATGTAAGCCCTATTGTACCAAATAACTCCCCCGGACCACCGGTTAACCGGGCGGCGTGCAGTTGCGGAATTAATCTGTTAAGATGCCCGTGATCCCGGTTTCTACTGGAGTTTTGATGAGTAAGGTGCCCCTTCTGCTACTTCTCTTGCCCGCCATCCTTTTCGGCGCGGAGTACATCTCGCCCGTACCCGCCGGGAGCCCGCCGCCCGAGGGGATCTACCACGGACTGGCCGGCGGCTACGAGCTGTACCTGACCCGCACCCCCCTACCGGGAAGCGTCGAGATTGACGAGCTGGAGATTCCGCTCTACCTGGTTTCCTCCTACGAAGGCCCGGTTCAGCTTCCAGGTATCTCACTGGTTTACGGCGCGCTACCCGATGGAAGCGTTATTTGTCGAATGACGCTTGAGGAACTGATCGGGTTGTCCGGTGATCCGAACCTGTATTTCAGGCGTCTTCTGCCCGTGGTCCGCGCACCGGAACCGACGACGCCCGCTGGCGACCTCTTCCCATACTCTAAACTGATTGAAGATTTCGTGGACGAGGTGGAGCTCGGGTCCATCATGGCGTACAACTACGACCTTACCGCCTTCCGCACCCGTTACACCACCAGCGCAGGCAACTTCCAATCCCAGGATTACCTCTACGCCCTCCTAGAGGGGTATGGGTACGACGTGCTCGTCGAGAGGGCGTTTCTCGGCTCACTGTACCACGTCGCCGCCGACGGCGGGCTGGTCGCCATGTCCGGCGGTATGAACCGGGCCGGCGGCGGATGCTTTTACTCCAACAACAGCGGGACCGACTTCGGCTTTTTCAGGGCACCCCGGAACCCATACGCCTTAAGTTGGGGTGGCTTGGCCGTTTTCTCACCCGGCAACATACACTACGCCACCGACCGCGCCTACTACCGCTCCACCGACGGGGGAAAGACCTGGACCGAAACGGAAATCCTGGATGACGAGTACGACCGGATTATATGTATGTTCTTTGCCGACGAAGATGTTGGTTACATCTTCACCATCTCGGGGCAGGTCTTCCGTTCATCCGACGGCGGGTCGAGCTGGGAGCCCCGCGGTTCGGGACTGAATCAAATCGTCGCAGCTGCATCGCCGGTGGGGAGCCACGACGTCGTGGTCGCCTCCCCGGGGGCCTGTAGAATTATCCGCAGCATCGACGGGGGCTTGACCTGGGACCTGGTTTACATGGACGGTTTTCAGGATTCCTGCGCCGACTTCGCCTTCGAGGACGGGGAGCGGGGGTTGGGCGTGGGTGACTGGGTTTTCTCCACCACCGATGCCGGGGAGACCTGGGAGCGTCTCGACAACCCATCCCTGGACCAGCCCCTGGCGAGCGTCTCAAACCTGGGACCGGGCGAATATCTAATCTGCGGCGTGTGGGGCGGGCTTTGGCACACCGACGACGGGGGTGAAACCTGGGAGGACCGGTCCGACGGCCTCGACAGCGTGGAAAGCCCGATAACGGACACCGCCTACGATGACGGACGCTTTTGGGTACTCTGTTCCGATTACCCCGGTTACTCCGACGACGAAGGTTACGGTTTCACCTGGCTGCCCGATTGGCTTCCCGTCGGGGAACAGAGTTTGGCGATGACCAACGTGATAGGCGAGCGGCGGGGGACGACCCACCCCGACGAGTACGTCTACGCCACCGCCCACTACGATTCGATCAGTGGGGATTCGGATCCGATGGTGCTGGCCCCCGGTGCCGACGACAACGGCTCCGGCTCGACCGCTCTTTTGGAATTAGCTCGCATTCTGGCGCCCTACGAGAACCAGCGTACCCTGCGGATCGCCTTCTTCGACGCCGAGGAGTGGGGACTTTTAGGAAGCCATTACCACGTGAACCGCATCGCCTCCGAGGGGTACGATGTCATCGGGGCGATAAACCTGGACATGATCGTCTGGAGCGATGACCCGGAGGTTCAAGAGGACTTGGAGGTTGTCGGACGTTATGAGGACGAATGGCTGGTGGACCTGATGATTGAGGCTTGCGACCGGTACGGCGACGGCCTGACCTGGGTCAAGTGGCTGAATGGAAGAGGCTGCTCAGATCATGCAGCTTTCTGGGATGCAGGTTACTACGCGATACTAGGAATAGAGGACTCCCCCATAACTTATCCTTACTATCACTCAAAAGACGATGATTACCCCAACATAGAGGACCACTTCCCTTTCACCCGGCAGGTGACACGGGCGGCGGCGGGGGCCCTGGCCCATCTCATCGGGCTCTGGAAGCGACCGGAAGGGTTTAGCGGCGTGAGCGTCCCCTACGCCTACCCGAACCCCTTCCGGGGAGGGCAGCACAGCGTGATA
>DAOVLG010000427.1 GCA_030631385.1 Candidatus Coatesiibacteriota bacterium
AAAGTGAACACACACTTTCTTCCTATCTGCCATATTTATAAGGAACTTGCACCTTCTTATTGGTCCCTGAATTCCGATGTGCCGGGGATAATCGAGTACGTCGGCGGATTGCTCCGTGATGGTTAGGCGGGACTCCCACGGTCTTAATAAACGCCCCGCGGGGCGTTTTTTTAGGGGTGAACGAAGGACCGGCTGGAGAGGCCGAGCCGCCGTGCGTGAGTCCCCGCGATTGCTAGAAGAAGTAGCCGACGCCGCCGTAGAGGATGTAGCTGCTGATCTCCGAGGAGGGGTCCAGGTAGATCGCCTCCTGCACGTCGGTCTCCTCCTTCCACAGCAGGCGGTCCACGTCCACGCCGCCCTGGAGCCAGCCGCCCTCGAGGTGGATGAAGAGGTTGCCGAAGTAGAAATCCGCCCCGAGGCTTCCCCCGATGCCCACCCCATCCCACTCGAGCTTTGTGCGGCCGATGAGTTCGTTTTGGCCCTCCAGACCGGCCCGCATGTTCTCCGGCGACTGTCCCGCCCCGTAGTAGAAGAGTTGCGGGATCAGCATCAGGTCGAACCAGTCGTTGTAGTAGAGGGAGAAGGGGGCCTGGAGCGACAGGAGCGTGGCCTTGATGTGGAGGTCGAACTCGCTGGTCATCTTACCCGGATCGGTGTAATCGTAGTCGTGGACGGTGAATATCACCTGGGCGCCGAGCTTGATCCACTCGCGGATCGGGAACAACACCTTTATGGAGGTTCCCAGGAGCTGGTGGTCGAGGAACTCGTAGCTCGGCATCTCATCGTAATCGAAGTCGGTCAGGACTACGCAGCTCTTGGTGGGGAAGAAGGATGCGCCGGCGGTGATCTGGATGTAGCGCTCGTCGAAGAACTCATCGGCCAGGGACGCCGCGGTGAGAAGGACGAGAGCCGTGACGATAAGACGTTTCATCGGGGTAGACCTCCATCTGCTACGCGAAGAGGAGCGGAAATTATTCCACCCGCATTCTACCACACCAACGCAGCGCGTTGGACCAGCGCCGGGCGCTGGACCCCAGAACCGCGAGGAGGAAATATTTTATCTGTGGACTTATCCCCGCGAGCGACAACCCTACAATACACTAAGACAAGTGGCTTCAGCCCCTTGCTTATCATCACCGCGCGCACCTGAAGTGTAGGGCGGGGTTTCCTAACCCCGCCGCCGCTTTGCCGTTAGTATGCCTTTTTCGGCGGTGATTCAATCCCCGCCCTACTTGAAACTTATCTTGGGTCATATTCATCCATATAAGGTTCACGTATAACGTTAAAGCGCAAACGCTTGAAACGGCGCTTGCCCACCTGGAGGACGACGCCCTCGTGTTCTTTGGGGTTAAGCTTCAGGTCCACGTCGCTAATTTTCTCGCCGTCCAGCTTCACCCCACCCTGCTGTATCAGCCGGCGCGCCTCGGAGTTACTCTTGGCCATCCCGGCGTTCTTTATCACTGCACAGATCCATCTGTTCCCGAGCATAATGAAGAACTCCTCAATCTTCTCGGGCAGCTCTTTCTGGCGGAAGACGGTCTCGAAGTGCTCCTCGGCTTTTTTGGCGGCCTTGTGTCCGTGGTAGAGGGTGACGATCTCCCGCGCCAGGCGCGCCTTGGCGTCCCGCGGGTTCAGCTCCCCGGATTCCATCCCCTCCTCCATCTTGCGCACCTCGGCCGGGTCGGTGTCCGTGGTCAGGGTGAAGTAGCGGACGATGAGGGTATCCGGGATGGACATCGTCTTGCCGTAGATCTCCTCGGGCGGCTCGCTGATGCCGATGTAGTTGTCCAGGGACTTACTCATCTTCTCCACGCCGTCGGTGCCCTCCAACAGCGGCACGGTGATGACGATCTCCGGCTGGAGGCCCGACCGGCTCATGATGTCCCGGGTGCAGACGAAGTTGAAGAGCTGATCGGTGCCACCGATCTCGATGTCCGTCTCGAGCACCACCGAGTCGTGGGCCTGGGCCAGGGGGTAGAGGAACTCGTGCACCCCGATGGGCTGTCCGTGCGTGAAGCGGTTGCGGTAGTCTTTACGCTCGATCATCCCGGCCACGGTGTACTTGGCCGCCAGGCGGA
>DAOVLG010000529.1 GCA_030631385.1 Candidatus Coatesiibacteriota bacterium
CGGGGTGGGGAACGTTCGGGTCGTCGAAGGCGCGCAGAACCACGAGGAGGGCGTCGGCGCGGCGGAGTTCGTTTATGAAGCGCGCCGACTGACCCCGGGCCAGCCCGGCCACGTCAATGTAGGTGATCTGGGTGGGGGTGAGCTTGCCGCTCTTCTCCAGGGACCAGAGCCACTCCAGGCGTTCGTCCTCAACCTCTTCGACCTCGAGGTGAACCTCCACCTTACCGGGGCGCAGCTCGTAACTCGATCCCGTTAGGGCGTTGAAGAGGGTCGTTTTCCCCGCTTGAGGTAACCCGCAGAGGCCGACGTTCACCTTTCCCCGACTATCTCGAGTGGCGATTTTTAGTATAACAGTCGCCGATTTAGCTGTCGAGGTGCTCGGACTTGTACTGGTTTGCCTTTATGCAATAATGCAGCTTCCCCTTGACATCCGTCCGCAGGCCGGCTAAACTATCGCGCAGAAAAGATAGACATCCCTATACATTATAGGTGGATTGACATGGCTCATAAGAAGGCGGGCGGTTCCTCTCGTAACGGCCGCGATTCCGAGTCCAAGCGCCTCGGGTGCAAGCGATTCGCGGGTCAGTTCGTCACCGGCGGGTCTATCCTCGTCCGGCAGCGGGGAACAGGGTTCTACCCGGGTCCCGGGGCCGGCCTGGGGAGGGACAACACCGTTTACGCCCTGTACGACGGTGTGGTGGACTACTACCGCCGCCGCAACCGTCGCTATATCTCCGTAACATCCAGCTAAACACGGGGCTACCCTCGATCCACTCTTATCGGGATAGGGAAAGCGATTTGAAAACCCCCGGGCGGGGGTTTCATTTACATTATGTTTATTGATCGGGCCAGGATTTTGGTGAAGAGTGGTTCCGGCGGCGACGGGGCCGTCAGCTTCCGTCGGGAGAAGTACGTACCCCGGGGTGGACCCGACGGCGGTGACGGCGGGCGCGGCGGATCGGTTTATCTCGAGGGCACCTATGGACTGAACACCCTCATCGGCTTCCGCTATCAACCCCGCTACATTGCTCCCGACGGTAAACCCGGTGCCAAGCAGAAGAAAACGGGCGCTTCTGGCAGAGACCTCGTCGTTTATTGCCCCGTGGGCACCCAGGCCTACAGGCTGCCCGATGAGGTCCTCGTCACCGACCTCGACGGGGACGGCAAGCGTGTCCTGATCACCAAAGGCGGCCGCGGTGGAAGGGGCAACGCTCGTTTCGCCAC
>DAOVLG010000088.1 GCA_030631385.1 Candidatus Coatesiibacteriota bacterium
AGCATCCTGAGAACTTGGTCGTCGGGGTCTGCATGAACTGCGGACGCCTGATCTGCTCCGAGTGCCGGACCAGACTCGATGGGCGCAACGTCTGTCCCGAGTGTAGCGCGGAGCTCGAGGCCCGCGCCCAACGGTGGAAATCGGTCGGTCGGATCGCCGTTCTGGTTCTGGTGGGGCTGATGGTGGGATACTGGCTGACCCGACCGGGCGAGCTGCCCCCTACCGTTGAGCGGTTGGAGGAGGTAAGAGAGGCCGTGGAGCGCTTCAAAAGCGATCTGGGCCGCTGGCCGGGGGGGCTGGAGGACCTGCTGGTAAGACCGACCGGGGAGTCGGACTGGACCGGTCCCTATCTGGGGGACGAACGTTTCATCGGCGAGGGGTATCCCACCGACGTCCACGGGCTGCCCCTGGAATACGGTGTTGACCCGCGCGGGGTCTGGTTGGCCACCGCCGGGGACGACGGCCTTTGGCAGACCGACCTCGCGGTGATCGGTACTGAAGATGAACCCGGGGGGGACGATCTGGTCCTCTGGGTGCATATTGAAAAAGGCGCCCAGGATTAGTAAAATATCCCTTTACCCCGATCCCACGGTAGAGACCTCGATAAATCACAAATGTTCGTAGGTGCGGCCGCCCGCGGGTGGTAGCAAACTGAGTTTAGATTAGAGACGTTATCGCCGGCGTTATCCACCTCTACGGCCGCCCGCGGGTGGGAGCGGGACCTCACATGTTCCCTCACCCCTCTGGGGAGGGGGCCAGGGTGAGAGGCTGAAAAACCACCTTTTTTCAGAGGTTTCGTCTACTTATTCTTTGTGGGTGGATAAACCTCCAGATTTTTACCTCAACCCCAAGGTCATGTAGAACGGCTTACGGGAGGAACTAAATGGAGTTTAGCTGTTCCCGAGGGATACTCTTCGACACCCTGTCCATGGTGGCCGGTGTGGTCAAGAAGAACCCGCCTCTCCCGGTGCTCTCCAACGTTCTGGTCAAGGCCGACGCCGAGGAGGGACGCCTGCACCTTTCGGCCACCGACCTCGAGGTGGGGGTGAGCTGCTCCGTACCCGCCCAGGTGTCGGCGGGGGGAGATCTGACCCTGCCGGCGCGGAAGCTCACCGACATCCTGCGCGAGCTGCCCCAGGCCCAGGTGACCCTGGCCACCGAGGGTTCCCAGTGCACGGTGACCTGCGAAAACTCCCGTTTCTCCCTGGTCGGCATAGATGCCGACGAGTTCCCGCCCCGTCCCGAGGTTTCCCCCGATAGCACCCTCACCGTCGTTTCCGACACCATCCGCCAGATGATCCGGCAGACGATCTTCGCCGTCAGCTACGACGAGACCCGCTACTTCTTGAACGGCGTGTACATGGTGGCCAAGGGACGGGAACTGGTCCTCATCGCCACCGACGGACGCCGCCTGGCCAAGAGCGCCCGCTCCCTGGACGAGGGTCTCGATCTTGACTTCGCCGGCATCGTCCCCACCAAGGCGGTGGTGGAGATAGACAAACTGGCCGCCAAGGTGGAGAAGGTGGATCTCTCCCTGGGTTCCGGGCACCTGGTGGCCACCTTCGCCGACACCGTCCTCACCGCCTCGTTGATCGAGGGTGAGTATCCCGACTACGACAAGCTGATCCCCACGGAGTTCACGCGCACGGCCAGGCTCAACCGCGGCCTCTTCGAGGACGCCACCCGCCGCGTGGCCCTCATGGCCGACGAGACCTCCCACCGCATCGCCTACGAGTTCGAGAAGGGCGAGCTCCGGGTGACCGGCAAGAGCGAGCAGGGCGAGGCGCTGGAGACGATGGAGGTGGCCTACGAGGGCGAGCCTCTGAGGATCGGCTTCAACGCCCGCTACGTCGGGGATGCCCTCAAGGCCACCGACGCCCCGGAGATCGAGCTCCTGCTCCTGGAGAATCTGAGGCCGGGCCTGGTAAGACCCGAGGGGAACGAGGACTACATCTGCCTGATCATGCCCATGCGTCTGGACGATTTCTAGTCCTCAAACCCAGCCCCCCGGAGAAGCGATGAACCTCCTCGGCGCAGAAAAGACCCCGCAGATCATCATCCTCGTCGTCCTGCTCGTGGTCCTCGCGGTCTTCGACTACCTCTGGATCACGGCGGCGAACGAGCCGGTCACGGTTCCCCTGGGTGAGGGAAACTTCTTCGCCCAGATGAACTACGGGCGCATCTACGTGGACCACTACGGTGAAGAGACGGTGTACGACGGAATCGTTGAACAGAAGGCCCACCTGCAGGAGGAGTACGAAGCCGATTATGCCGCCGCCCAGGCCCGGCTCCGATCTGGCGAGGAGGTGGAACTCCCCGCGGGGCCGGACCCCGTCTCGCGGGAATGGGTCCTGGATCAGGCCGCCACCCTGGGCCGGGGTACGATAACCGCCACCGTGGAGCTCAACATCGTCGAGGCGATCATCTTCTGCACGGCCATCAACATCCTCTTCATCTACCTCTTCAACGTCATATTCTTAAGCCGGGGCCGCTCCGTGGTCGAGAGCGCGCCGGACCACTCCGCCTAGGGGCGATGAGCCGGCGTACCGATGACAGGCCGAAACCTTTGATAAATGCCTTATCGGCGCACCATTCAAGGCGCACATTAACATTGGCAACCTCTCGTATCGTGCTGAAAGACAAGGGGTTTTGCCAGAGGCATAGCTCGCTTCGCTCGGTTTAACCCCTTGGGTGTTTAGGTTTGTGTCTATTCAAGGATCTCGAAGGTAGGTATAAGCCAAGCGTCAGGCGGGCCCGCGGGCTCGTCTTTTTTCGTATCGTCATCGCCGCCTGTCTCCTTACCGCCGGCTTGGGTTGCGGTCCACCACCCCGGCCGGTCGAACCAGCCGCCCCGGTCAAGGAGACGACGGACCTCTGTTTCGCCCTGCCCTCCCTCTTCGACCACAGGCCCGTCGGTCCCCCCAACCGCCGTCCCGCTGACGAGCTGAGACTCTCCGCGCCGAACGCCGATGAGTCAGAGAGGCTGGCCCAAGCCGCCGCCGCACGCGCCGGAGAGCTGGGCGCCGTGGTGCTCTCTCACGACGTGAGGCGATTTGCCGGGCGGACTGAGCTCATCCTGCGGTTCGGGCCCGCCGGTGGTCCGGAGAGGTTCCGCCTGGTGATTGCCTGGCCCGTCGAGCCGATCCGGGGACCGCGCCTGGCGATCATCATAGACGACTGCGGCGCCCGTGATCCATACGCCACGGGCATCCTCGACCTGCCGGTGACCCCCTCCGTGCTGCCCTATCGAGCGTACTCGAGGGAGGTGACCGAGGCCGCGCGGACCGCGGAGAGGGAGGTCATGCTCCACCTGCCATGTGAGCCGCTGGGGAGGGAAGACCCGGGTCCCGGGGCGCTTTACGCCTGCATGGACGATGCCGAACTCCGCCGGCTGGTCCGGGAGGCCCTCACCGACGTGGGACCGGTGGACGGCGTCAACAACCACATGGGCTCACGGCTCACGGCGGATCGCAACGCCATAAGCGCCGTTCTGGGCGAGCTCGGTGAGCGGGGCCTTTACTTCGTAGACTCGGTGACCCACCACACCTCGGTGGCCGGGTCCGTGGCCGCCGAACTCGGCCTGGCCCACGCCCGCCGGGACATCTTCATTGATAACGATCCGGCCCGCCGGGCCGTGGTGCGGGAACTCCGGCGCGCCGTGGAGTTGGCCGCCGGGCGCGACGGTCCCGTCGTCGTAATCGGCCACGACCGGGACGCCACCCTGGAGGCGGTGCGCGAGGTGATCGCTTACGCCCGGGAATCGGGCGTCGCCCTGGTCGGGATCTCGGAATGCCTCGAGTAAGGCCGCTTGACCCGGAACCGCCGGGGGGCTAAACTCAGCTAAACCTCCCCCGAGGGGAACCCCATGCGCCGCACGATCCTCATCCTCGCCGCCCTAATCATTCTTCTCACCGTCCTCACCGCCGGCGGGCGCCACCCGGACCCCGACCGCGTCTACACCGTCCAGCGCGGCGACACACTCTGGGACCTGGCCGAGGAGTTCCTCGGCAGCCCCTGGCTCTGGCCGCTCATCTGGCAGGCCAACCCCGAGCTCGTCGAGCACCCGCACTGGATCTACCCCGGCGAGGAGTTCTTAGTCTACCGCGACAAGGGCCGCATCGTCGTCCCGGAAACACGCATAGACGTGGGCCGCCTCATCCAGAACGTGGGCGTCATCGAGGTCACCGAGTCAACGGCGACCTGCCTCGTCCTCGGCTCCACCACCCGCCTGGAAATCGGCGACTACGTGGACTACGTGCGGAGATAGGAGTAGTTATGGCAATTAAAATCAGTCCTAAATTTACACCCTCAGCCGACTTTATCCTTTACCATGGGGAATGTTTGGAGCTGTTACAGACGATCCCGAACGGCTTTGTAAAGCTTATCGTTACTTCACCACCCTACAACATAGGGAAGGAATATGAAAAACAACTGAACATCCAGGAGTACATCAATCAACAGGCGAAAGTAATCAAGGAATGTGTTAGGGTCCTTGACGAAACAGGAAGTATCTGTTGGCAGGTCGGCAATTACGTTAAGAACGGCGGTATCATACCCCTGGATGTACTTTTATATCCAATCTTTGATTCACTTGGGCTGTCTCTACGTAACAGAATCGTTTGGCATTTTGGACATGGCCTGCACGCATCTAAAAGATTTTCCGGTAGATACGAGGTAATTTTATGGTTTACCAAAAGTGATAACTATACGTTTAATCTCGACCCGGTCAGGGTTCCCCAAAAGTATCCGAAGAAGAAGTACTTCAAAGGGCCTAAAAGGGGGCAACTCTCCGGGAATCCCCTTGGGAAAAATCCATCGGATATTTGGGAAATCCCAAACGTAAAGGCAAATCACGTCGAAAAAACAGACCATCCGTGTCAATTCCCGGTTGAATTAGTCGAGAGATTAATCCTTTCAATGACAGATAAAGGGGATTGGGTGCTAGACCCCTTCCTCGGAGTCGGAACCACAGCTATTGCAGCATTGGCACATAATAGAAGAGCAGTAGGTGCAGAAGTTGAAGATAAATATGTTAGAATAACAAAAGAAAGACTTAAATTAGCGGAACAGGGTAAATTACGGATAAGACCAATGGAAAGGGAAGTTTTTAACCCAAGTCAACCCAATAATATACCTCCTAAGTTATTAACATTACGTAACTACCAAGCCCATTTAAACTTCGATGAAACACGAAAGGGAACTTAGATGAAGATCGAATATGATTACTCACATCTGGGGGGTTCTGAAATCCTTCAAGTTAAGTATCCCGATCAGTATCGCGAGATACGTGAAATCGTACGAGCAATTAAAGCGGAAAAGAAGAAGAAAAGTGAAGAAAAGACAATGAAGGGGAAAATGCTCTACAGCCCAAAGGATATGAATGCCCAGTTCAGAGAGCTCTTCCGAGCCAGGGGTTATAACGAACTGAGAGATACCTATACAATTCGTATTCCCAGATACTCACATACTATAACAGGGGCTTTTAAACAGATTGATTTTGTCAAAGATAAAGTGCTCGTTGAAGTTCAATTTGGAAAGTATGCTTTTATGTTTTATGATATGGCAAAGTTCCAGTACTTCTTTAACGAAAATAAAGCTGATGTTGGAGTTGAAATCGTCGCTAGTCACAAACTACAGAGTGATATGTCAACCGGCGTATCCTATGGTGAGCAGCTTGTATACGATATTGAGCGGCTCAAGCGTCACTTCCCGGCCGTACCGGTATGGGTGATTCTCCTGAATGTTGACGGTTAATTGCTAGTACAACTACTTTTAGATACGATGAAGAAAGACTCCTACTTCTTTGACATTGAATAAGAAAAATTCTTTATAAACGCATTAGCGGCCCGGGGCCGCCTTTTAGCACTCATTGACACGTAGATGGTTATGCGGAAAAGCCCCTTCGAGCTCCTTGAGTCCCGGCGGGCGACGTGGGTCCTCCTCCTGGCGGCGCTCCTAATCCGGCTCGGGGCGCTTTTTCTGGTTGCCGGTGAACCGCTGACCTGGGATGCTCTGGGCTACTTCCGCGAGGCACGGTTCTTAGCCGAGGGGATCTCCTACTCACCCAAGTGGCCGCCGGGTCTGCCCCTGTATTTGTCGGTCTTCCGCCTAATCAGCCCCGGCGAGTTTATCGCCCGGGCCTCAATGCTTCTGTGGTTCCTGGCGCTGGCGCTCGTAGGTTACCGGATGACCCTGGACGCGGTGCGAGGGAAGCGCCGGTCCCCAGAGGGAACCGACGAATCGCGTTTCAGCGCCAACCTGTTCCTCCTCATCTTCGCCCTCTACCCGCTCTACATTCACCAGTCGGTGGAGACACTCTCCCAGCTCCCGACGGCGGTGGGGCTCCTGGCGACGGCATGGCTCACCCTGAAGGTGGTCCGCGGGGCCGGGGTCGGGACGGCGGTGGTCCTCGGCTGCGTGTTGGGCGCCACGGTCCTCATCCGCCCCACCAGCCTCATCCTCCTCGTTGGGGTGCCGATCTATATTGCGGTTAGAACCAAGCGGGCGCTGCCGCCCTTAGTATCACTCCTGCCGGCGGTCGGGATCGTCGGCCTCTGGCTCTTGGTCGCCCACCACATGACCGACCACTTCGTCTTCATCAACCAAGCCAACACGTGGAACCTCTTCCTGGGCAACAACCCCTACACGCCGCTGTACAAGACATGGTGGCTGGGTTCCCACACCGCCGGCAAGCCGGGGGTGCCCTCGGGTTTCTCACGGCTCGTAGGCGAGATCCGCCGCCTGCCGACCCACCTGCATAGTGGACGGTACGCGGCGGTCGCCTGGGAGGAGATCATCGGCCGGCCCCACGTCTTCCTCCTGCGCAGCCTGAACCGGGTGCGGACCTACCTCGCCACCGACAGCTTCACCGGCGCGCATCTTCACAAGGTCTACGCCGCGCCCCT
>DAOVLG010000004.1 GCA_030631385.1 Candidatus Coatesiibacteriota bacterium
AGAAGCGAGACGCCGTCTGCTCCACGCAGTTGTAGGGGTAGGACTGCAGGAAGGTTATGGCGTCCTTCAACCCCGCGGCCAGGCTCGGGTGGAGCCAGACGCGGAGCTGGGTCTGGGCCGGGTCTATCTCCTCGGGCAGGCGGAAGGTGAAGCGGTAGGGGTCGTCCTCGGCGCGCCCGGACTCGTAGAGATAGATGGGCGCCCCGTGGGGGACGATCTCCAGGCGGCGAACCAGGGCGTCCGAGCCCCGGTCGGTCTTGGCGGCGCCGGTGAAGGTGACCAGACCCGCCTGGATGGCCGCCAGACGGAAGTCGAACACCCGTTCGCCGCCCGCGGGGATAGACAGGTCGTAGAGGTCCTGGGTGAGCAGCTCGACCTCGCCCTCGGCTACCAGCCCGGCCTGACCCGTGGCGGTTTTCGCCGTGTAGTTGCCCACGTTTAGGGTGAGGGTGGTCTCGTCGCGCTCGGTGAGGTAGCGGGGGAGCTGGAGCCGGGCGACCACGGGCAGGACGGTGCGGAAGACGGTCTCCTCCTGGCCGACCCGGTCGGACTCGAAGGCCCACACCACCACCTGCCAGCCGGTGAGGTCGTCGGGCAGGTCGAAGCTGACGGTGGCGCGGCCCCGGGAGTCGGTCTTGATCTGGGTCTGCCAGTGGGCGGTGTCCTTGAACTCCTCGCGGATGACGCCGGCCAGCTCCTCGATGAGCTCACCGGCTCCGCGGCCGCCCTTCTCACCCCCCATGGGACCCATCTCGCCGCGGGCCATCATGGGCGCGGCGGCCTCCTCGGCCATCCCGGCAAAACCGCCGCCGGCCCCACCGTCCATCAGCATGTCCATCTCGTCCCGGTAATAGACGCTGGTCGTCAATTCCGGCTCGACGAGTTTGTCCTTCTCGGTGGACAGGATGCCGAGCTGGGCGATCATCCAGCCGTGGGGCAGACCGCCCGCCGGGCTGGCCCAGTAATCGAAGAAGTCGTTGTAGGTCCAGTAGTCGGCGGAGCTGGCCTGGTAGAGGTAGCCGTAGTTGAAGTTCTTGAAGAAATGGTTGCGGACGTCGGTGTGCTTCTCAGCCCCCAGGACGTAAAGGGCCGTGTCGAAGACGGTCACCGTGAGCCGGGCGCCGGATACCGCCCGTCCGTCGGCGTCGGTGATCCTGAGGTTCAGCTCGGCCTTCTCGCCCGGGGCGTAGCTGGACCGGGTGGGCTCCACGACCACGGTGAACACCTTCTCCTCGGGCACCACCGGGATGGAGACGCTGGTGGTGTAGTGGATTCGGTCGTAGAAGGTCAGCAGGCGCAGGGTGGTCATCGGTGCGTTGTGACCGATGAGCTTGAGCGACTGGGAGGTCTCCCCGTGGCGGATGTTGACCGGGATCGTCTCGCGGACCAGCCCGCCGCTCTCGACCAGGAGGATCCCCCGGATCGTGTCCTTGTTCCAGCCGATGGTCACCCGGGCGGTCTCGCCCACGACGTAGAAGTCCTCCTCGACGGATATGCTCAGGTAGGGATCCTCCTCCTCGGGCTCCACCGGCTCGGCTGAGACGTAGGCCCAACCGAAGTGCTGACGCTGACCGCTCCAGGGATCGGCGAAATCGGCCACCAGGATGTAGGAACCGACCTCGATCCCGGCGGTGGAGAGGGTGAAATCGAAGGAGCCCTCGGCATCGGTGAAGCCCCGGAAGATGGTCAGGTAGTCCTGCAGGTCCTCGGTGTCCCAGTTGTAGTAGTTGTCCGGGACGGGGTTGACGGTGACGGTGACCGGAATTTCGGCGGCGGGCTCGTTGAAGAGGTCAATGAGGCTGAAGTTGCCGACGATGTCGTCTCCAGCAGTCACCGTATCAGCGTCCAGGATCAGGGTTGGCATGTAGAGGTGGCGGGCGGCCGAGGTGGCCGCCGAGCCGTCCACCGCCCGGTTCGAGGAGTCGGAGACGGTGAGGCTCAGCGAGAAGTCGTAGTAGTAGGTGTACCAGCCGTAATCCCAGAACTGCTGGTGCTCGTCGCCCTCGGGCCCAACGAGCATCACCGGGAAGCGGGCCGTGCCGTCGGCGTCGAGCTCTATCTTGCCCGTGTAGACCTGGACCGGCTCGTAGTACCACCACCAGTAGTAATAGTCGTCGTAGGACTCGTCGGCGAACCAGGGCGGCAGGGTCTTCTCCTCCTCGGTGGGGATCTCGGGCATCCACCAGCGCGGGGTGCGGGTGACCGAGTAGCGGACCTCGCCGCCGGCCACCGGCTCCCCGTAGAGATACTTCGCGGTCACCACGGCCTCGGCCTCACCGCCCAGGCGCAACGGACCCCGCTCGAGGCTGACGGTGACGTCGAACTCCGGCTTCTTGTACTCCTCGAGGCGGATGGTTGAGTAGAGGACCGAGTGTGAGTACTCCTCGGAATCGAGGAAGTAGGCGTAGAAGTAGATATAGCCGAGCTGGGCGTCCTCGGGGATGTCGAAGGAGCCTCCGGCGCGGCCCCGGGAGTCGGTGATGACCTCGCCCTCGTACAGGGTGTCCCCGGCGTCGGCCTCGATGTAGAGCTTGAGATTCTTCACCGGCTCGTAGCCGTAGATCCGGCCCGAGGGCTCGATCTCCTGGCGCAGTAAAAGCTCCCAGTTGAGCGTGTCGCCCGGCTTGTACAGGGTGCGGTCGGTGATCAGGTACCCCACCGGGTCCAGGGTGGTGGGCGCGCGGAACTCGTAGATGTCGGCGACGGCGTAGTGGCCGTCCTTCTCCACCACGCCCACCGGGTAGTCCAGGTAGGTTTCGGGGGTGGGGAACTCGACCCAGCCGTCGGAGTCCGTCTCAGCTTCCCGGACGAGCTCCTGGTACCAGGGGGAGGCGTCCTCCTCGGCCCAGAGCTCCACCTGGGCGCCGGCGGCCGGCGCGCCGTCGTCGAGCCAGGCGCTCCAGACGTAACCCGCCCCGTCTCCGCCCAGGATCACGCAGCCCAGGTCGGTGACGTTGAAGGTGACGGCGCTGGAGATCTCGTCCTCGACGAAGGCGGCCAGCAGGTAGAGCCCCGGCCCCGGACCGGGGAGGGCAATCTCGTTGTAGAAGGGGTGGTGGTCGTCCTCCCCCGGAAGCTGTTGGGGGTAGACCGCCACCGGCTCCCAACCGTCCAGATCGGGCCGGTAGTCGTCATCGGAGTCCACCTTGTCGTAGTAGCCGTCGTAGAAGGCCATGAGCTGCCCGGAGGTCAGCTCGTACAGGCGCAGCTCGGCGTAGTCGGCCAGGCGGCTGGTGTAGGAGAGGGCGATCACCTCGCTGGTGGCCAGCATCCCGGAGACCTGGGGCAGCTGGAGGTGGGGGGTACAGAGGCGGGTGGCGTTGGAGCGCGCCCCACCGTATTCGTCCCAGGTGTCGGCAAATTTCGCCGCAGTCTCGCGGTAGATCTCCAAAGCCTCGGCGGGGTTGTCCAGAAAAACCTCGAAGTAGGCGGCCCGGGCGATGGCGATGTCGTAGGCGGTCCGGCAGTCGGGCCAGCGCTCGAAAACCGGCGCCCAGCGCCGGTCGGCCTTCTCCAGGATCACCCGGTTCTCGCTCCGGCGCTCGGCCATCAGCTCGCGCCACTCGAGCAGCTTCGGCGGCTCCTCCGGGTACTCCAGGCTGTAGACCTCGGAGAGCTCCCGCTGACCCATGGCGAAGTAGGCTTTCTGGGCGATCTCCGGCGAGGGGTCCAGCTCCACGGCCCGCTCGTACTTCTCCCACCACCAGGCCTCGGAATCGAAGTCCTCAACGTAGGAGCCGTCCTCGTTCATGAGGTACAGGTTGGCGATCTCCATGTAAAGCCGGGCCAGACGGTCCACGCACTCCCGGTCGTAGGGCTCGTCGAGCTTCCCCTTGACCTTTTCCATGACCTCGGCGGCGTCCAGCTTGAGCTTCTGGGTCATGTAGGTGGACTGGTAGTAGGCCAGCTCTGGGTGGCGCCACCAGTAGAGGTTCTCGGCGATCTTGAGCCTGGCCAGGGCCCCCCAGTAGGTGTCGGGGTGGTCCTTGGCCAGGCGGAGGAAGTACTCCGAGGTCTGTTCGTACTCGTAGAGGTGCTCCGCGGAGAGCGCCGCCTTGTAAAGCGCCAGCGGCAGGTAACGGCTGCCGGGGTACTTGGAGATCAGTTCCTCGTAAGCCTCCAGGGCCAGGTGGTAGCTCTTGTCCTCGAAGTGCTCCTCGGCGTCGGCGAAGAGGGAGCGCTCACCGGCCCAGGAGCCACCCACGAGCAACAGTATAAAAAGCGGCACCAGGGGGGTCATTCGTTTCACGAGTCCTCCTCAAAAATGGTGTCTTGTACTGGTACGTTTCTCTGCGGATGAGGGTTGCAACCAGAGGGTTAAAACCGGTGTGGCCCGGCGGGGTGCCACGTGGTAAGCTTAGGTACGTGGACGGATTTTAAAGTATAGCATAAGCGGACCCTAAGACGGAGGCGTGATGTACCTGCGGGGAAAGGGCGTGGTGGTCGGTCTCTCCGGCGGTGTTGATTCGGCGGTGGCGGCGGCGCGCCTGGTGGACGCCGGGGCCCGCGTGGCCGCCGTGACACTCCTCACCGCCACGGAAGCCGATTGCGTCCCCGGCGTGGAAACCGCCTGCTGCACCCGCGCCGAGGCCGATACCGCCCAAACGGTGGCCCACCATCTTGGCATCCGCCACTACCGCTTCGACGAGCGGGACCGCTTCCGCGAAAAAATTCTCGCCGAGTCGGTCCAGGTGATCTCCCGGGGCGGAACCCCCAGCGTCTGCCCCCTGTGCAACGCCCGCTTCAAGCTCCGGGTCCTGGCCGAGAAGGCGCGGATCCTGGGATTCGAGTTCATCGCCACCGGCCACTACGCCCGCGTCGAGACGCGCCTGGGGCGAACGAGGCTCCTGCGCGGGACCGTCCGCGAGCGGGACCAGAGCTACTTCCTCTACGCCGTCCCCCTGGAGGTGCGGGAAAGGCTGATCCTCCCCCTGGGCGAGACGGAAAAGATCACCGTGCGTGCCGAGGCGCTCCGACGGGGCTTGAGGGTCCACGACAAACCGGCCAGCCAGGACCTCTGCCCGGCGCTGGCGGGGGACCTGGAACCCGTCCTGAAAAAAGCCGCCCCGGAGATGACCCTCTCCGGGCCGATCCTGGACCACCACGGCCGGGAGCGTGGGACCCACGGGGGGCTCTTCCGCTACACCCTGGGCCAGCGGCGGGGACTGGGACTCGGCGGCGGCACCGGCGAACCGCTCTACGTGACCGGAAAGGATTTAAAAAACAGGGCGCTCATCATCGGCCCGGAGGACCGGCTATGGAGCCGGGAGATGACCGTGGAGCTCGAGGGGCCCATCGCCGACCCCCTCCCCTCGGGGCTCTCCTGCCAGCCGCGGCGCAACCATCCCGGCGCGCCGGCGGATGTAACCTGGCGCGAGGGGAACACCGTCGGAATTCGTTTTCTCACCCCACAACGGGCGCTCACACCGGGACAGGCGGCGGTGTTCTATCTGGGCGACGAGGTGGTCGCCGGCGGCACCATCTGGCCGCCCTCACCGGCCAGGTAACCTTAACGGTAAGACAAGGGGTTTCAACCAGCGCTGGGCGCTGGACCCCGGCCTCGTGACGAGAGTTTGTTGTAGTTTGAATGCATCTGCCGCGTACACGCTCCCGTTGGTCGCTCACGTTATTCACCAAGACAAGGGGTTTCAACCAGCGCTGGGCGCTGGACCCCGGCCTCGCGACGAGAGTTTGTTGTAGTTTGAATGCATCTGCCGCGTACACGCTCCCGTTGGTCGCTACCACTAAAAGACAAGGGGTTTTAACCCCTTGTTTTGAGCCACTTGTCCGGCTAGAAATCATCTCAGCGGCTCTTGACGGACCTGTTTTTATATGATATAGTATATTTTGTTGTAAAAAGGGCTGAAAAGGGTGTTAAATTATGAATAATCCAAAGTTCTTCTCTTCTCTGTCTTTTAGTGGCATTTGGACTGGTTTTCTGCGGAGAGGAAGAGGAAGCGGAAGAGGAAGCGGAAGAAGAGGTCGAGGAGGCCGCTCTTGAAAACGGCCGGACGTATGGTTTTTGGAGGTTAGCCGGGATTATAGACGCGCCGCCCGATTGGAACCCCAAGTTGGATTCCGATCTGTTGCAGATTTGGTTCGGCGAAGACTACCCCGAGGAACGTCTTCAACAAATTAACTGGCCACTTTATACTGGGCCGCACTGTGTGTCGCCGGCCGGCGGCACCTGGACGTTTAAGACACGGGGGATCTACGGTGACCCGTGGGGCTTGTATGAATATTTCGTACCCAAGGGATATTGGTGGTCTCACCCCGAATGGTCGCCGCCGTTAATCAATCGCACCTGGGTGCGGGGGTACGTTAAGGAGGGTGAGGAATACGTGCTGGCCGATGAGGATATATCCAAGAGTCCGAAGAACCCACCGGGCTTTGTAGAGCCGGAATGGAAGTATGACCATTATGGGGGTGATTATGGTTATCTATGGTGGTGGGATCCCGTCTATCTCAATTTGCGGTAAGGAGGTAACGTCGTGACAAAGGGAAAAATCGTTTTATTTTCCACCCTTGCGTTAGCATTTGCGCTCGGTTCTACCCTGGCCGGCGGCATTTCTTCCCCGTTCATTGATAGATCAAACCTCGAGATCCTCTGGGAGAACCCCTACGAATACTGGCTTGTATCGTGGATCATCCCGAGTAGTGGACCGTCCCACGCGCAGGACGATTTCAGACTGGAGACCTTCGCGTGGGTAAAGGGCTTTGAATGCTGGTTTTTATACGGTAAAAATCATCCTCTGCCCCCTCTGCCCTTCGAGTTGACCATGCGCTACGATGACCTCGGCAGTCCGGGCGACACCTTCTGGACCGCGTACGTGACCGATGTCACCGACACCGACACCGGCGACGATCTGTTTGGGTTTGACATTTGGCATATCCTGCTGCTTTTAGACGAGGAGGATTACATCTATATCGATGTCAGATCGTGGCTCTGGCTGGAGATATACTGGACCGGTTACAGCGGTGCCTGGGTTTGCGAGGATGGCGGGAACGCGCATTACAACGGTGAGAGGTTGAGCCTCTCGTGTTTCTTCACCGTTCTGGGCACGCCGTCGGGCGCAGGTGTCGAGGAATCGAGCTGGGGTGAGATCAAAGCGCTGGAGTGGTAGGCGGACGAATGATGTAGGGCGGGGATTTTAATCCCCGCCCTTTTTTAAGGAAGCCCTCACCCTGACCCTCTCCCACGGGGAGAGGGAAACCACGGCGGCCCGTGGTTCCGCGACGGCGTAGCCGTAACGGCCGCCCTACAACGAAGTTAGGGCGGGGGTGGACACCCGCCCCTACATTTATTATCGGCGTCCGATTACCACAAGGCCTTGATTAACCCCCAGGTAGTCTCCTCGACGGTGATCCGCACGCCGTCCCAGTAGCAGCGCAGCATGGCGTCGCCCCAGTATATCCAGTCCCCGCCCCAGGTGTGTCCGGTTCCCTCCTCGTCGAAGCCCAGAGCGTCACACGAGGGGTAGCTGCCGATCTGCTCCCAGGCCATCCAGAATACGCCCTCGTCCAAATCAACCTCGGCATCCACCCACTGCCACTCGGGACCGCTGATGTACACGCGGGTCAAGTCCTCGCCGGGCAGGCCGTCCGAGTCGCTCAAGACGTGGAGGTAGGCCCCCTGGTAAGATCCGTCGGGCCAACCGGGCATGACGTAGGCCCCCAGGCCGACAACCGTCCCGGACTCGCCGTACGTTTTCTCCTCGTCGAACTCCACCGCCCAGTATCCTCCACCCGTGTACCAAACCCAGCCGCCAGCGGCCACGCCGTCGTCCCAGTAGAACTCGTACACCTCGGCCTGAACGCTCGCAACTAAGGCAAGAAGCAGGATTACGGTGCCGATTCTCATGTTCCTCCTTTTTTTAGCCTTGTCTCCCAACCTCAAGAAGGGACTGTTAAGGAGGGAGAAAACGGTAATTTGATAAGGGGTCCCTTCACTTAGTAGAGTATATGATTCGGTGATAAATTTCAAATAAAAGAAACGGTCCCGTGCGGACCGTTTACCGGCGGGCTTCTCGGAATGGCTGGCTTTGGTTCAGGGGGAGGCCTCGCGGACCATCTCGGGCATTGGGAGCGCGTCGATGGTACCCACCACGTCGGAGAGCGTCAGGCCGTTGTACACCGCCAGGCAGAGCTACGGTCTCGCACCTTTTAAAGCGCCGGGGACGTCTGAGGAAACTAGATTGAAGTTGGGCTCTTTTTCTCAACCCGTTTCTATTTTAATCTTCTGTTGAAGATATGCCGTGATTTTTTTACCTCTCCGGGATAGCCGAAGAAACAAGGCTCACCATTGATTGACTTCTGACTTCTTGAGCATAGGGTTCCTCCACCTTTGATCGTTCTACGGAAGGGTTTCAAGACCGATGTCTGTCTGAGGCTTCGCTCGTAGAACTTTCCCGGCCCCCTTCCAGTAGCGATCGGTTTTAACCTTGCCTTTCGCATACGCGTCATGCCAGCCTACAGACACGGGCATATCCCTGTACAACTGTTTCCTTCTCGCCTCAAGTAGCATCCTTGGTCTTTTCATGAAGTCGGCCCCGCACATCACCCGTTTCTTTGTTTTGCCGGACAGCCGCTTCAGCCACTTCACTCCTTCAAAATCCCTCAGCAGATGATGGTCAACGATGAGGGTATCAACCGCCCCTGAGAGCCGAACCGCATTGCGCCACGAAAGTCTGATTTGATCCTTGGAAAGCTTGTCCCGCAGATAAAGTGGAGGACCGCCGGTCAAAACAATATCCGGTTCCCAGGCAAGTATCTGATCTGTAGCCGCTCGGTTGAGAAGCTGGTTGTCCGAGGCGTGCACGAAGCAGTAGTCGTCCTGGATTCTGGTCATCATCACGGTTGAGTCGCTTCCCTCAAGGCCGTGCGGCACAGGAGCGGAGAAGGTTATAGGACCCTGGGTTGAGTCTTGAGCGGTGATCAAATCAATCTTCAGAACCGAGGATATGGCATCGGCCCTTTCGGCCTCGAGGGGGGGAAGATGATCTATTGATTTTGTCCATACCCTGACTCCCGGGTTTAATCCGATTAGTTTTTTTATACTCAACTGATAAGGATTGGCATCCGCCAACGGAACATGATCCCCATGGAAATGACTGATGACTACGTCGGTGGCCTCAGACCACCTCTTAAAGATCCTGGCCTGCACCCTTTCATCCACCGCCACCTGAAGCGGATGTGGAAGTAAACCGTGCCTTTTATAACCCAGGGCCGCACCTGGGTCTATTAGTATCTTCCGATCCTTGGTTTGCACGAAACAACAAAGGCCTCTTACACCTAAGGATTCGGTCCCTATGATCTCAATATTCACATTTTATCCTTTACGAGGTATACTCAAGGAGCCCGGGGATTACAACAGGCAAAGCATACACAAACCCCTCGCTTCTCGGCACGCGCCTTTATCTCGCTGGCCAGACATGTTCATGGCAATTGGAGATGGAGTAAGGAAACCTTAAGCTTATTACTGTTTCTACCCCCTGAATCTTTCCCTCCCAAGAGAGCTCTCTTTCTTTACTTTCAAAATTACTATCAATAAAATCCAGGCTATAAGGTCTTAATAACCAATCAAAATCGAACCAATCCCCTTCCTTTGCACCTTTTATATCACAGGTCAAAATTACAGATTGTTTTGATTGGTTAAACCTTATTTCAGAGCTAATAGCATGCCGGTCATATCCCTCTAAAGTCTTTTTAAAAGAATCAATCTCGTTAGTGGTAAAGTTTTCTTTCGACTCTAAAAGATTAAAAAAATCCTCACTATTCCAAAAAGACTCCCTTTGATAATGCAAAATATCCCCTTCTGCTTCTATATGGATAACATTCCTCAACGGTCTTACCTCTTCAATTTTTGGTGACTTTTCTACCTTTGCGACACTCTTTCTATTTTCTTCACAACCTGGTGTTCCTAAAGCCACCAATCCGACTACCAACAAGAGATAGAAAAATATCTTATTCATAATGCAACCTACTCTTTCCATCCAAGAAGCTTTTTATTCGAGCAAGGTCAGTCATTCTTTACTCATTGTTTTTGCGGACCGTTTACCAGTTGGCTTTTAGTAATGGCTGGCTTCGGTTCGGGGGGAGGTCTCGCGGACCATCTCGGGCATGGGGAGTGCGTGGATGGTGCCCGCCACGTCGGAGAGCGTTAGACCGTTGTGCACCGCCAGGCAGAGCCCGTCGGCGGTGGTTTTTTCTACCCTGCCTTCAACGCCTTTTCTACCGCTTCCCGGATCTCTTCCCTCTCAGGTGGCCCCCAAAACTCGGCGGGCTTGCCATTAAAGAATACCTTGCTCCACTGTGTAATCCCGTATCGTAGTGATACATCTCGGTCATCAATACAGATATCATTGACGATCACCTCATCACCAAACTCTCCACAGGCTTTCTTTATGTTGAAGAGTGTGAACGGTCCCACAATCGGGCAGATCGAGGACCAAAACACATCAACCACCACTTTTCCCTGCACAGGTTCATATTGGTATTTTTCCTCTATATGAACCGGCGATGGCAATTCCACCGGTTCAAACCTTTTAATGAGCATCTTGAGGCCTTGGTTCTCGAACCCCTCAAAACCGAATCTCGCAAAGAAACCGCGCATATCACTGGTGTAGGCAAACCCCGGAGGTGTCACTATCCCTTTGCATTTGCGTTTCACGTCCTCGATCATCGCCTCGACCAGGGCGCCGCCGCAACCGGGGATACGCTTTACCTGGAGCGGATCGGGAAACGGCGGTTTGTGCGGTGCCACCATACAGTTAATAATATAGAGGTCTTTTCCCTTATGGAGATTGGAGAGTTCGATCGGCATGTATTCGATGAACCCGATAGCTCCATCGCCTTCATAGGCGATCTGGGCCGAAAGGCCTTTGGGCATCATCTTCCTGAGCCACTCCGCCTTTATTTTGGCTGCACGGAGTATGGCGCGTTCCTGTTCTGTAAGCTCTGACTCTTTCTTTAAAAAACGATGACCGCTTCCGCAACAGGCCTCGGCGATCATCGTATCCTCATCCAGCGGTCTAATTTCCATTTTCTCTTTCCCCTTATTCTATAAAAACCTCAGATCAGGTTAATAATGCATCAGTATCATCGCGGCATAGATAGCCCAAACCTACTTTCTGTTAGGGATGTGCAGGGGGCGGCCCAGGGCGTCCAGGGAGGCCTCGCGGACCATCTCGGGCAGGCTGGGGTGGGCGTGGATGGTGCCCACCACGTCGGAGAGCGTCAGGCCGTTGTGCACCGCCAGGCAGAGCTCGCCGATGAGATCGCTGGCGTTGGGTCCGACGATGCCGCCGCCGATGACGCGGCCGTGCTCATCGGCGATGACCTTGACCAGGCCCTCGGTGTGCTGGGCGGTGAGCGCCTTGCCCGAGGCGCGGTAGGGGAAGCGGCCCACGGTGACATTCTGGCCCGTTTCCCCGACGTCGTCCTCGGTGACGCCCACGGCGGCGACCTCGGGGATGGTGAAGACGCACCGCGGCACCGCGGCGTACTCCACCTCGCACCGCTCGGTGATCATGTGCTCCACGGCGACCTCGGCCTCGTATCCGGCCACGTGGGCCAACATGTGCCCGCCGATGCAATCCCCGGCGGCGTAGGTCCGGGACAGGGTGGTGCGCAGCCGGCCGTCCACCACGATGGCGTCCTGCCTCGTGCTCATACCCAACCCCTCTGCATCCACACCGGGATAAATTGGCCGGCGGCCCGTGGCGACGAGCACCCGGTCGCATTCCAGGTGGAGGTCCCTCTCGTCGTCGTTCTTGTGGAAGGCCACCTCGTAGCCAGCATCGGTTTCGTCAATGCCCGAGACGCGGGTGTTTGTGTGGATGGTGATCCCGGCGCGTTTTAGCTGACGGGCCAGCTCGCCGCCCAACTCGGCGTCCTCCATGGGCAGCGCCCGCTCCAGCATCTCCACCACGGTGACCCGGCTGCCGAAGGCGGTGTAGATGGAGGCGAACTCGAGGCCGATCACGCCGGCGCCGATCACCAGGAGCCGCTCGGGAATCTCGGTGAATTCGAGCGCCTCCCGGGAGGTCCAGGCCAGCTCGATGCCCGGCACGGGGGGCAGCGCAGGCTCCGAGCCGGTGGCGATGAGGGTGTAATCGCCCTCCACGGTGACCTCTCCGTCGGGACCGGGGTAAGCCAGTACGCCGGGTGACACCAGACGCCCCTCGGCCTCGACGAGCTCCACCCCGGCCTCTTTCAAGAGACCGCGGACGCCGGTCACCAGCCGCTTGACCGTGTCGCTCTTCCGCTTGCGCAGGGTCTCGAGGTCGTAGCGGAGGTTGTCCAGAAGCAGGCCGGAACGCTTGAAGCCCCTACTGGAAAGCTCGGAGTAGAGGGTGGCGGCGTGCACCAGGGTCTTGGTGGGGATGCAGCCGACGTTGAGGCAGGTGCCGCCGAGCCAGCGCCTCTCGATGAGGGTCACCTGGGCACCGAGCTGGGCCGCGCGCAACGCGCCCACGTAGCCGGCGGGACCGCCGCCGAGAATACCGATCCGGATCACGGGTGGACCTCTCTTGAGCAGGGTTGGCGGGCCGGAGCAAATTAGCACATTAGGTCCAAGGTGTCAACGCGGGAACCGACAACCGCCGGTCGTCGTTTCATTATTAACGGGTTTTTGCAGTGTAAAAAATATCCCTTTTACCCCGCGCCGGCGGGGTGGTAGGATTGCGCCGACGGAATTTATCCCAACGGGCGAGGAGATGCCGTGAAACGATCCATTGTCATTTTTCTCATTTTTACCGGCGCCGCCCTGGCCGCCTTCGATTCGTACGTCCTTGGCGTACAAGGCTCGGTGGCGGTGAGCGACGACGCCCGGGCGGTCTGGATCAACCCGGCCGGTCTGGCCCAGCGGTTCTCCCTGAACGGTTACGCGAGCTGGGGGTCCAACACCGACACCTGGGAGGAGTGGTCGGTGGGGATGCAGCTCGGGAGCCTGGGCTTCGGCTACCGGGGCGCGCCTGCCGCTGTGGATCCCGACGCCCGCTTCAACCGCTTCAGCCTGGCCCTGGGTTTCGGAACCAAGGCCTTCAGCCTGGGCCTGGCCCTGGACTGGCACAACCAGTCGGTAACCCCCGAGAACCCCAAGGCCTTCGACATGCGCTTCGGCTTTCTGAGCCGGCCGCTTCAGTTCCTCTCCATCGGCGCCACGGTGGACAACGCGCTCTCCGACTCCCTGGCGGGCGTGCACCTCGTTCGCACCTACACCGGCGGGATCGGCCTGCGGCCGCTCGCCCCCTTCCTCCCCGGCCTGCAGGACCTGTTGACGGTCAGCTTCGACATCGGCTGGATCGAGGAAACGACCGGGGAGGCCGCGGGTGCGAATGACGAGGAACAGCTCTTCTGGCGGCTGGGGGCCGAGCTGCGGCCGTTGAACGGTCTGGCGCTCAACCTCTCCTACGCCGACGACGGGGCGATGAGCTTCGGGGCGAGCCTGGACCTGGCCCATCTGACCCTGGGCTGGGGCGGCGCGGTGAGCGACGCCGGCGAGTTTACCCACCAGGGCGGATCGCTGGCGGTGAGCTTCGCGCGCAAGGAACCGGTCCTCGATCTGGCGCCGGTGGGGGTGCTGGTGCTCGAGGTGAGCGGCGCCATTGATGACGAGCCGCCCTTCTTCTCCCTCCTGGGCACGGGGCGGGGGAGCGATCTGACCGACCTGTTGCGCGACCTGAAGCGGGCCCGGGAGGATTCGGACGTGGACGCCGTGCTGCTCGCCGTCAAGCCCATCGGTGGTTCGATCGCCGGACTGTCGGCCGCCGTCCAGGAGCTGGGCGCGGAGATAGACCGCACCCGGGCCGCCGGCATCCCCGTCTACGCCGTCTTCACCGGCGAGGGGGTGAACCTCCCCGCCTACTACCTGGCTTGCCACGCCGAGAAGATATACATCCCAAGGGTCAACGCCATCGAGGGCTTCGGCGTCGCCATGCACGTCACCCGCTTCGGCGGTTTGGCGGAGAAGTACGGCGTTGACCTGGAGACCCTCACCGCCGGGGATTACAAAGCCAGCTTCTTCCCCACCACCAAGGGGGCGAGCGAGGCCCAGGCGCGGGCCCTCCAGGAGCTGGTGGAGAACGTCCACGGGCAGATCCTCGAGGTGATCGGCGACCGCCGGGTCCTGAGCCCGACTCGGCTCGAGGAGCTGACCGACGCCTTCATCATCCACCCCGAGGATGCCCTCGAGCTGGGCCTGGTGGACGGGATCGGGGGCTTCGAGGAAGCGCTGGTCGCCCTCGCCCGGGCCGCCGGCGCCGATCCCGAAAACTCGGACGACGTCCACCTGGTCGAGGTGGACTCCCGGCGATACTGGGAAAACGAGTGGGGCAATCGGCCGCGCATCGCCATCATCGGCGCTTACGGCTCTATCCGGGTCGGACACAGCTCCTTCAGCCTCCTCGACGGCTCCAAGGTGATGGGCTCCCACACCATCGCCGCCCAGCTCGACGACGCCCGGAAGGACCCTCTGGTCAAGGCGGTCGTGCTGCGCATAGACTCCGGCGGCGGTTCGGGGATCGCCTCCGACGAGATCGCCCGCGCCGTGCAGCGCTGCACCACCGACGGCAAACCGGTGATCGTCTCCATGGGCGACATCGCCGCCTCGGGGGGATACTGGATCGCCTGCCCCGCCGACTTCATCTACGCCTCGGGCTCGACCTACACCGGCTCCCTCGGCGTGGTCGGCGTGCTGCCCTCCCTGGAGCGCCTCTTCGAGGAGGAGGGCGTCGTGCGCGAGGTGTACCAGAAGGGGAGGCTGTCGAACCTGGGCGACATCGGACATCGGCTGACCGAGGAGGAGAGGGAGATCATCGAGTCCGAGCTGGACTACTTCTACGAACTCTTCATCGGGCTGGTGGCCGAATTCCGCGGGATGGATCCCAGCGAGGTTCGCGAGGTGGCCGGCGGCCGGGTCTGGACCGGGATACAGGCTCGGGAAAGAGGACTCGTTGACGGCCTCGGCGGCCTGCGCGAGGCCATCGAGCTGGCCAGGCGCCAGGGGGGGATCGAACACCCCGACCCCGACCTGGCCACCTATTGCAGCTTCTCCGCCATGATCATGAAGCTCGTCGGCGGTGACCTGGCCGATCTGCTCGGTTTCGGACCCTTCTCGGAGTTCGTGATGGAGCTGTAGCATTAGGCAGTTCGAGCGTGGGACGGTGATTTGGCCGTCCCTTTTTCTACCCCGATAAGATACCATCACCCGCTCCTGAACTGTTGTGTTCATTCCGTGCTGGATGGCCGGTTATATGCCATCTATGAAGCCGCGATCACGCGGATACGGGATGCAAACGTGGGCGATTACGCAAGCCCGCAATGACCGGCTAATCGAATGGCCTCATTTAGACACAGGATGAAGGTTGTTAACTACCGCCGGAAAAGACACATTAACGGTTCATAATTGGGTGAGGAGCCACCGAATAATGATACAATAGCTTTGCGATAAGCCACCCACCCCCCATGAACGGTCGCGATCACAGCCACCTTCCCCGGCGGAAACCCCTGGGCAGCCAGATCATCATCGGGCTGCTGCTGGCCTTCCTGGCGGTCAAGGTGGTGGACCTCCAGGTCACCCGGGCTCAGGAGATGGTCGAGGCCAGCGAGGAGAACCGTCTGCGCCGGGTGCGCATCCCTCCTCCCCGCGGGGGGATCTTCGACCGCCACGGGGCGGTTTTGGCGACCAACGAGGCGGCCTACGCGATCGGAATCCTCTCCCCGCCGGATTGGCCGCCCTCGGGGGCCTACCTGAAGCAGTTGTGCGGGCTCCTCGGTGTGGACGAAGGGATGCTCCTCTCCCGCTTCGAGACCGAGCGCAGCTACCCCTACGAACCGGCGATCCTCGTCCCCGACGCCGACGCCGGCCTGGTCACCCGGGTGGCCGAGGCGGGTCTGGACGAACTGGTGATCATCTCCACGCCCCGACGGGTGTACCCCCGAGGGGAGACCCTCTGCCACGTGCTGGGGTATATTGACGAGGTCCGCCCCGAGGAGCTCTCGCCCCGGTACCGCATGGGGGACCTCATCGGCCGGAGGGGTCTCGAGGCGGTCTACGAGGCGGAGCTTTCGGGTATGCCCGGGGTGCGCTTCGTCGAGGTCAACGCCCTGGAGCGCCGCATCGGGGCCTCATCGCACACGACCCCCCCCGCCTCCGGCAACCACCTGATCCTGGCCATTGATCTGGAGCTCCAGCGGATGGCCGAGGAGCTATTGGCCACCCTCACCTACAGAAGACCCTATGACTGGCCGGGTGATGAGCCCTGGATCGAGCCGGAGCCGGGGCTGCGGGGCTCGATAATCCTCATGGACGTGCGCACCGGCGAGGTGTACGCTCTGGCCACGCGTCCCGGATACGACCCGAACCGGGTGGGCGTCCGGGCCGATAAAGAGTACTGGCATAAGGTCCTGGCCGACCCCGAGAAACCCCTCCTCGCCCGGGCCTACCAGTCCACCTATCCTCCGGGCTCCACCTTCAAGCTGGTGGACGCCACGGCC
>DAOVLG010000143.1 GCA_030631385.1 Candidatus Coatesiibacteriota bacterium
CATGCTGTCGGAGTCGTCCGAGGCACGCAACTCTACAACCAGCGACGTGCCGTCCGGCGTGTCCGAGCTCCACTGAATCCAACCCCACTCCGTCTCGTCGGTAATGTCCAGAATCGAGGAGGTGAGGTCGCCCGAGGAGGCGTAGGACGAGAAAGACCACCAGGCGATTTCGTCGCGGGCCAAGGACGCCCCGACCACATCCATCATACTGTCGCCGTCGAGGTCCTCGGCGTAAACGTTCCAGGCCAGGTTGAAGTCGGCCGCCACCGGATGCTCGGTCCATCCGCCCCCTGAACCGTCGTTCTCCCACCAGACGATTTCGTTACCGTACAGGGAGGAGCCTACGATGTCGATGTCGGTGTCACCGTCCATATCAACGGTGAATAGGGACACCGGGCTGTCGAATTCAGCGTCCACGAAGCCCTCGGTCCAACTGGTTCCACCGCCGTCCACGTTCTTCCACCAAAGGACGGCATCGCCCAGGAATGCGGTCGCCACCAGATCGAGGTCGTTATCGCCGTCCAGGTCAACGGCGCAGACCGAACGCACGCCCGCCACCGCTTCGGAAACGATGTTCTCGGTCCAGTTCGTACCGCTTCCGTCCGTGTTTTCCAACCAGACGACCGTGTTGGCGTTCCAGGCCCCGCCGACGATGTCGATGTCGAGATCGCCGTCCATGTCGATCCCCAGCGCCGCGAAGTAACCACCCTCCAGCGAACCCCACACGGTGTGCTCGGTCCAGCTTCCGCCGACGCCGTCGTCGTTGGACCACCAGGTCATGAATGGGTTCGAGCCGGAAGCGCAGATTACGTCCAGGTCGGTATCCCCGTCCACATCAGCCGCACAGACCTCCGAGGCGTTGCCGTAATAGGCGATGGAATGGTAGGTCCAGTCGCCGCCGGAGCCGTCCACGTTCTCCCACCAGGCGACAAGGCCCGACCACGGGGGTACGCCGGAGGCGAGGACGTCCAAATCCGTGTCGCCGTCGAGGTCCGCCGCGAAAACCCTCCGGGCTCCGAGGAAGGTGTCCGAAATCGTGTGTTTCGTCCAGCTTCCGCCAGCGCCGTCGTCGTTGGACCACCAGGCGACCTCGTTTGCCGCCGAGGCGGCCCCGATGATATCCAGGTCGGTGTCGCCGTCAATATCGGCTACGTAGACGCCGAGTGCATCGTCAAAGGCGTCGTCTACCGTGTGCTCAACAGTCAAGCGCCCGAGGGTGAGGTCACCCGGGCTGTCGGCGTAATCCGTATCGATCGCGGTGTTGAATTGGCTTCCCCAGTCGTCCACCGGACCGCGAACACCGCCGCCGCCGGACCAGTCGGTCTGTCCGGTGTCGAGCGCCAGGACCGCACCGATGAGGACCGACAGCGTCAACAGACAGAAAAACAGCCTTCGCATAGATTCCTCCTTTCCTTCTTTTCCACCAGTTAAATAATAGCATCTTTACCGGTAAATAGAAAGGCGGGCCTAAAACCCGCCCAACACACGCTGATGAGCCTAGCGGCTGATTACCAGACGTCCGGCTGCACTCCCACTTTCAGTGGCCAAGTGGTAGAGGTAGACGCCGGTTGAGACGCCGCTGCAATCCCAGCTCACCTCGTGGCGACCGGCGGTCACGTCGGAGCTTACGAGGGATGCTACGCGCCGCCCGGAGAGGTCGTACACCGCCAGCTCGACCGAACAGTTGTTCGGAAGCGTGTAGCTTATCGTTACAACGTCATGTGCCGGCGAGGGATACGAGGCGCTCAACGCCAAGACCAAACGCTCAGGCTCGATCTGTACCGCCTCCGTCGGGCCGAAGCGGCTGGTAGTCCCGTCGGCCTCGGTCACCTCCAGCCAGTAGCGGTATTCCATTCCGGCAAGGGGTTGAAACCCCTTGTCTAACCCCTTGTCTAATCTATCAAGGTAGCTGGTTGCAGAGCCGGGAAGCGGGTTGTCGTGAATCGCCACCGGCTCAGCATCCCCCACCGAGCGCAGAACACGCAGCCCCAGGGGTGTATCGCCGGTAATGGACCAGCCAACCAGTACACCGCCATCCGCCGGGCGTGCAGCAAGCTCCACCGCCTCTATATCGAACTCGCCCTCGTGCCAAAGGTACGCAACACCGTCGGGGGACGGCCACGAATAACAACTGATGCAGGGCTGGTCCTCGTCGTTCACCGCGATGCAGGAGTACTTGAAAATCATACCCAAGTCCGCTATCTGCCAGTACGCCCCGTCCCGACGCGCGTACCTCAGTTGATGGGTATCCCAGTCGAAGTAGGTGATGTGAGGCACCAGCGCGGAATCCAGCGCCAGTGACATGCAATTCGACACATCATGACCGGATTCCACGGTATCGAAGTGCCACTCTGACCCGTCCCACCAGGCGTATATGACGTCGTGCTCGTCATCCGGGTGGGTCTCCACGTAGGCGATGTAGGGATAGTCATCCGAGTCCATTTCCATCGAGATGGCAAAACCGACACCTCTACCCGAAACAACGGTCTCGAGCTCCCAGGCCGCTCCGTTCCAGCTTGCGTACTTCAGTTTTTCGAAGCACATGTCTCGGTAGGCGATGTGGGGACGTTCCTGGGAATCCAGCTCTATGGAATTCTGCCACCCCACGTTGCCCGTGTCCTCTATCGTGTCGATTCGCCACTCGGAGCCGTCCCAATGGGTGTACCTCAACATGACCCAGCCCGTCGGCCCCACGGCGGTGTAGGAGATATGGGGCCTGTCCAGGGAATCCAGTTTGAGTGATACCGACTTGGCGCGTCCTCTCCCCGGGTCGGAGTCCACGCCCTCTCTATGCCACTCGGAGCCGTCCCAACGGGCGTACCACGACGCGCCGCGTTCATACGGCGCACGGTAAGCGATGTGGGGCCTATCGGCGGAATCCAAAGCGATCCCTATTCCACCGACAAAATTAGCGCCGCCCCATTCTTGCAGGACATCGACCCGCCACTCGGAGCCGTCCCAATGAGCGTATCTAAAGCCGTAATTGTCTTCGCCCCAGACGTCGTAGTAGGCGATGTGGGGATAATCGTTTTCGTCTAAAACGAGGGCATTCTTCCAGCCCACCCAGTGTGATTCGTCCGCCATCTCGAAATGCCACTCGTCCGCCGGGGCGTTCGTGGCGAGAGCCAGCAGAACGAACAGCAATCCCATGCGATTCATAACTTCACCTCCGTTTCGGAATAGAACTCAAGCCGATTACCTTGGATAAATATATCTAAAAAAATCGGCTCAGTCAATAGCACCGAAAGAGGAAAGCGGAGAAGTGACCATCAGCGGCTCACGACCAGGCGCTTGATCAGGGAGTCCGCGCTCGTCTCCAGGCGGTAGAGGTACACGCCGCTCGGAACCGTCGAGCAGTCCCAGCTCACCTCGTGGCGCCCGGCGGTCCGCTCACCGTTTACCAGCGTGGCCACCCGGCGGCCGGCGAGGTCGTAAACCGCCAGCTCGACCCAGCCGTCCTCAGCCAGCGTGTAGCGGAGTTTGACATGGTCGTCGGCGGGCTGGGGGTAGGGGTTTTCGATCCCAAAGACCAGCGCCTCGGGTCGGACTTTCACCACATCCGTCGGACCGAAGCGCTCCGACATACCGAGGGCGTCCACGGTCTCCAGCCAGTAGGAGTAACCCACACCCGGTTCCACACCGCGGTCGAGGTAGACCAACGCATCGCCGGGGAGACCGAGGGTGAACAACTGTTCGGGTGAGCCGCCCTCCTCCGAACGCAGGACCTTTATCGAAAGCGGTAGATCACCATCGAAGCGCCAGCCGACTCCCGCGCCCTCATCGGCGACCGATGCGCCTAGGGCGATCAGAATCACCCCCACATACTCCTCGGTGGTGAAACTGAAGGGGTTGGGCACGGTGGAGTCGCTGCAGTGGTAGCCATCTTCGGAGAGGGCGTCCAGGAGCTCGAAGGTGTAGGTCGTCTCGTAGTCGAAGTAGTCGTGGGCCAGGTGCAGGGTGGTGTCGTCGGTCCAGGAGAGCTCCCAGCCGTCCGGGTCGGGGTCGCAGGTGAAGTCCACCAGACCGGTGTCCGGGTCCATGGGCCGGTCGAAGACCAGGATCACGTCCAGACCGACGGGGATGTCGGTCGCCCCGTCGGCGGGCGTGGTCTCGATGAGGATCGGCCACGGCGACTCGGTGCGGAAGGTGAAGGGGTTCGGTACAGCTGAACCCGCCAGGTCCAGCCCCTCGGCTGATTTCGCCGTGAGCAGTTCGAAGGTGTACTCGGTGTCTTCGGTGAAGTCGTCATGTGAAAGCGTCAGTACCGTGTCACCGTCGCTCCAGCCCCGCGACCAGCCGCCCGGATCGGGAGCGCAGTCGAAGGTGAGTGTCGCGGGGTCGGTATCCATGGCCCGGTCGAAGGTCAACACCACGTCAGTCTCGATGGGCACGTTTGTCTCTCCGTCCTCGGGGTCGGTGCTGACCAGGATCGGCGCCTGGTACTCGGTGGTGAAATCGAAGGGGTTGGGAACCACCGAGCCGTCCAGGGGACGCCCCGAGCTGGAGCGGGCTGAGGTCAGCTCGAAGGTGTACTCTGTGCCGTACTCGAAGTCTGAGTGGGAGAGGGTGAGCACCGTATCACCCGAGGACCAGCGCGCGGCGCTGGACCCGGGCCACGCGATGAATGCTTTTTTTAATCCAGATACAAACGCCGCGTACGCGGCAAATGCGTTAAAACAACGATCAACTTACGCCGCGAGGCTATGTCCAGCTTTTAAGCTGGCAGGTGAAGGTGAGCTCGCCAGGTGCGGTGTCCATCGAGGTGTTGAAGGTCAGGACGACGTCGGTATTCAGCATCACGTCGGTCTGGCCGTCATACGGGTCGGTGGAGAGGAGCATGACGCTCCCTCCCAGGGCCCCCTCTACGTTGATCAGCCCGTAGCCGTACTCCCGGTCCCAGCCGGAGGGACCCAGATCGGTGGCGGTCGTCTGCAGAATGCCGCGGATGTTGTCGGGTCCGCTCATCCCCTCGGAGATCATCAGCCCCACAGCGGCTACCACGTGGGGGCTGGCCATGGAGGTCCCCTGGAAAAACCAGTAGGAGAAACCGTCGTCCAAATCCACCGGGTCCATCGTGGCGTAAGTCTGCTGCAGGACCCCGTCGCCGTAGCCGTCTTCGTTCTGATCCACGGTGACGTCGCCGCCGGGGGCCATGAGTTCCTGATTGTCGCCGTAGTTGGAGTAGTAGGACCGGTCGGCGTTGTAATCCACCGCCCCGACGCAGATGACCTCGGCGAAGCCCGCGGGGTAGAAGGGGGTGTCGGTGTCGTCGTTCCCCGCGGCGGCCGCGATGACGATCCCGGCGTTGTAGGCGTCCTGGCACGCCTGGTGTATGACCGAGTCGTAGCCGTAGAAGCCCAGGCTCATGTTTATCACGTCGGCCGAGTGGGTCCGCGCCCAGTCTATACCGTTGGCCACCGACCAGCTCGTACCGTGGCCATCCCAGCCCAGCACCTGAACCGGCATGACGCGGCAGTTGAAGGCCACCCCGGCCACGCCGGAACCGTTGTTGGTGTCCTGGGCCACCGTCCCGGTTACGTGGGTGCCGTGGCCGTGCTGGTCGTTGGGCAGCGAACGTCGTGGATGAAATCGTAGGGGCTGACGAAGTTGACGTCGGAGAGCTCGGGGGCCTGGTAGTAGGTGTCCCCGATCACCTCGTCCTGCTCGTAATCCGGCACGGAGTAGTCCTCGTAGGCCACGCCGGTGTCCACCACCGCCACGATGACGCCCTTGCC
>DAOVLG010000330.1 GCA_030631385.1 Candidatus Coatesiibacteriota bacterium
CAGCATCCAGCGCAGGATGAGGGGGAGGGAAAGGACGGTCCAGGCCCCGTAGACCCAGGCCCACACCGGTGTCGCCTGGGGATCGGGACGGAGGTACAGGAGGATGAAGTAACCGGCGAGGGCCAGGAGAACGAACTCCAGAGCGCGCAGGATGCCGGGCAGGGCAGGCCCGACGCCGATTTCGACCGATTCTTTTACCTTCTTCGCCACACCGCCTCCCCGGGATGAACCACCGTGGAGAGGATTATAGCACTTTCCCAAAGTGATAATACAGACGGTCCCGCCGTCGAGCTCCAGGCAGACCCGGTACGGTTTACCTCGCTCGTGGAGGAGCAAGACAGACTCCTTGACGCAACCCACTGACCTGCCATATGATAGCAGGCGGTATCACTTCTACCGTGGAATGAGAAGGTAAAAAACGGTGGCCGATTTCATCCGCGTTGAGGGCGACGTTCTGATCATCGGGGGCGGAGCCGCCGGCTGCATGGCCGCGATCCGGCTGAAGGAGCTCGAACCCAGCCTGAGGGTGGTGATTCTGGAGCAGGCCGCCCTCGAGCGTTCCGGGCGACTCGCCACCGGCCTGGCCATCCTCTCCCCCTACCTCCACCGTGACGAGACGGTGGAGTCGTACCTCGCCTACCTGGCTTCACTCAGCAGGGGTCCGGTGGACGAGGTGGTGGTCCGGCCCCTCGTGGAGCGCTGCGCCGAGGTGATCAGCCGACTGACGAAGCTGGGGCTTCCCATCGAAAAGGGTGACGACACTGAGTTCGTCCGGACCGGGCGTTGGGGAATCCTCTGTCACGGCGAGAACCTCAAGCCGATCCTGGCCCGTCGGCTTCTCGAGGCCGATGCACACATCCTCCACCATGTAACCGCAACCGGCCTCCTACTGAACGGCGGTCGGGTGGTGGGCGCCACCGGCTTCCACGTCCGCAGCGGCGTCTTCCATCTCATCAGCGCCCCGGCGGTGCTCCTCGCTACGGGTTCGACTACGGGTCTCTACCGATCCGCTCTGGCGGAATCAACCCCCCACCGGATGATGCCGGCACCGTTCAACGCTGGGGCTGGGTTGGCCCTGGGACTGAGGGTGGGCCTGGAACTCGTCGGCCTCGAACACCGCTCACAATCCGCCGTCCTCGCCGGCTCCCTGGCGCCGGTGGACATCCTGATCGAGGGGTACCGTCTGCCGGCGCTCAACGCACGGGGCGAGCCGATACCCTCCACCGGGGTGGACGAACTGACCGGGGCGGTGATCATCGCCGAGGCCGAGGGGAAGGGACCCTGTTACATCGAAACCACCCGCCTCTCAACCGACGAGGTGGAGAGGATCACCGTCCGCTACCTGGAAAGCCACCCCGCCGCCGTGCTCCACTGGCGGGCCGAGGGCGTATCGCCGAACCGGGAATCGCTCGAGCTCGCCCTCTCCGAGCCCTTCGTGGGTGGACTGGACTCACCGGCCGGTCTGGCGGTGGATCCGGAGCGCCGCACCACCCTGACCGGCCTCTACGCCGCAGGGGAAACGGCCGGCGGAACACCCAAGAAGGGGATCACCGGGGTCTTCGCCGAGGCCCTGATCGCCGCCGAGGGCATCGCGGGCGACCTGGTGCACCTGGAACGGGCTGAGATCAACGAACAGGAGGCGCAGCGGGAGAACCGCCGAATCAACGAACCCCTCCTCCGTCTCTCACGGATCGGCGAAGGGGTCGGCCCACATGAGTTCGAACAGCGGCTGCAGCGGATGATGGACACCTACGCTGGGGGATGCGCAGGCAGCTTCAGACCTGAGGGGAACCTGCTTGTTAAAGCCCGGCGCGAGCTACAGAACCTCACCGCACAGATTCCGTATCTCATCGGCAGCTCCAATCACGACGCCGTGCTCTGCCTGCGCGCCCAGAACCGGCTGCTGGTGGCCCGGGCCCTGGTGGAACATCTAATAGGGGCACTGGAGCGAAAACACGACGGCGAGCTGCTGCTGTCCGCCCTGGATTCCGAAACCGGCGCTCCGGCGGTGATCGTCTGATGGAGTCACCCTTGAAGCTCCTCCACGTCCGGGGCGATCTCCTCTCACCCTGGCTGATGGCCAAATATTTCCCTCTGGAAAGGCTCGGTTTTGAGCAGAGTTGCATCCTGCGCCACAATAACCGCGTACATATTCCACAAGAATTCCCGCTTAGACTAATCCATTTATCAGGCGCCGCCGGTCCCTGGGACGTCCTCAACGGCCATTGGTTTCGAAACCTTCTCATCAGCCGAAGCTTCGAACGGGAGTATTGCTATGGTCTTGAGAGCCGTTTGGCGGGATTCGATTTAGTTCGATCAGCCGAGATCCACTATCCCTTCACCTGGCAGTGCACTCACGCCCACAAGCGGGGCCTGGGCCCCCCCGTAGCGGTGACCGTCCACGAGAACCTCCCCCATCGCTGGGGCTACAAACGGAAAGCGAGGGCGTTTATCGAGGAGGTGCGGCGCCGGGCCGCTCTCTTCATCGCCGTCTCCGACTACTCGGCCCAGCTCTGCCGCCAGGAGGGCATCGAAGAGGATCGTATCCGGGTGGGGGGAAACGCGGTGGACCTGGAGCGTTTCAATCCCGGAAAGCCGGATCCGGCTGTAAGGGCGCGTCTGGCGGCCGATCCCGAACGCTTTCTGGTGCTGGTCCTGGGGCGTCTGGTCTGGGAAAAGGGACAGCGGACTGTGATCCATGCCGCCAGGGCCCTGGCCCTCCGAGGATGTCCGGTCTCGGTGGCCATCGTGGGGACCGGGATGGACGAGGGTGCACTGCGCCTCCTGAGTGAACTGTGCGGTCTGGGGGAC
>DAOVLG010000307.1 GCA_030631385.1 Candidatus Coatesiibacteriota bacterium
CCAAAACCGCGACGGCGAAAACCCCTACACACAGCCAGCCCACCACCGGCTCGATCCAGAAGCCGATGGCGGCCCCCCCGGCGATGCACACCAGGAGAATGAGCCCCATGAGGGGGTTGCGAAACAACTCGGAAAGACCCTCGCGCCGGTCGGTCATAGGTAAAATGAATCAGGTTCCCGCCGGATTGTAACACCAACCGCCCCCGGCGGCGCACCACAACCGAGGTTGACTCTGCGGGGGACGACACTATAATCGCAGTTTACATAAATTACATGGGATTACAACTAGTATCCGGACCAACCGGAACTCCACTAATAAAGAGGTATTTCCTACCTATGAAAGTAGGTCGGGCCGTCCTAAAGGTCGGCTCCTACCTGTTTTCAATGGTGAAATAAAGCATCGTTCGCGGGAAATGATTATCAAATTTAAAAAAAAGCCCTCTTCGCGGAGCTGGGGTCCAGCGCCCTGCGCTTGTCATTTTTCCGGTTGTTGTAAAGGCGAGCGACCAACGGGAACTATTATTTACGCGCCGCTCGCGGTAGAAAATTCTAAATTAGCTTACGACTCTCTTCGCGGAGCTGGGGTCCAGCGCCCTGCGCTGGCGGCGGGGTTAACAAACCCCGCCCTACGAAGGAACTAAAGACTCATACCTCAAATTTAACGGTGTTCGTTGTCCGAGGCGCCACCTTCTTTGAGTGTTGAGGTGAACACACGCTTTCTTCTTATCTGCCATATTGATAAGGAAAATAAACCTTCTTATTGGTCCGTTTACCGACGGTGATCACTATTACATAGACCAACCCTTTTCCGGAAGTCAACCTCCATGATCCAACCCGATCAACCGCTCGAGCTCACCGGACTCTCCGACCGAGAGATCAAAAGGACCCTCACCGGCCTGGGCATTCACCTTTCGCCCGCCGAGGCCCGTTCCCTGGTGAAGCTCCTGGGCCGGGAGCCCACCCTGGCCGAGGCCCACCTGTTCAACATCATGTGGAGCGAGCACTGCTCGTATAAATCCAGCCGGGCGCTGTTGAAGGAGCATCTGCCCACCGACGGGCCCAACGTGATCCAGGGCCCCGCCGAGGCCGCCGGCATCGTCGAGTTCACCGTCCACGACGGGGTGCGGTACGGGATCGTCATCGCCCACGAGAGCCACAACCATCCGAGCCAGGTGGTGCCCAACGAGGGGGCGGCCACGGGCATCGGCGGCATCGTCCGCGATGTGTACTGCATGGGGGCCGACGTCTTCGCCGTGCTGGACCCGCTGCGCCTCGGCGACCCTTTAGGGCCGAACGGGACGCGGTCGGCGGAGATCGCCGCCGGGGTGGTGGACGGCATCTGGCAGTACGGCAACCCGCTCGGCGTGCCGAACCTGGGCGGTGACGCCTACTTCAGCGAAAAGTTCGACGACAACTGCCTGGTCAACGTGGTGGCGGTGGGGCTGGTCCGAGCCGACGAAATCATCCACAGCCGCGCGCCGGACGAGGCCCGGAATAACCCCTACGTCTACGTCCTGGTGGGCAAGGCGACCGACGATTCGGGCTTCGGCGGGGCGGCCTTCGCCAGCGTGGACTTAGACGAGGGCGAGGAGAACCGGGGGGCGGTCCAGGTGCCCGACCCCTTCCTCTCCCGGGTGCTCACCGAGGCGAACAAGTCCGCCTGGCGCTGGCTGCGCGAGCGTGGGCACACCTTCGGAATGAAGGACCTGGGCGCGGGGGGCATCGCGTGCGCCACGAGCGAGATGGCCGCGGCGGCGGGCCTGGGCGCCGACGTCCACCTCGACCGGGTGCCGGTTTCCATGGAGGGCCTACCTCCCTACGTAACCGCCTGCTCGGAGACCCAGGAGCGCTACATGTACGTGGTGCCAATCGGAGCGGCGGAGGATTTTTGCAGAATTTTCAACGAGGATTGGGAGCTGGGCAAGGCGGCGGTTGGCGCGGCGGCCACCGTCATCGGCGAGATCGTCCCCGAGGACCGCTACCGGCTCCTGTGGAGGGGGGAGGCCGCTTCGGAGACGGTGCTCTGCAACGTGAGCACCCGGGCCATCACCCAGGGCATCCGCCACGACCGCCCGAGTGCGGCGCCCGCCCTTAAGCCGGTTCCGGTAAGGCAGAAGCCTGACCTCTCCTGTGGTGAGATTTTAAGGCGGATGCTCGCCTCGCCCCAGGGGTGCTCCCGCTACCCGATCTTCAAGCGCTACGACTCCGAGGTCCAGGGGCACACGGTGCTGCGGCCCGGTGAGGCCGACGCCGGGGTGGTGACTCCGCTGGAGGGCTGCCCCGCCGGGGTGGCGATGACCGCCGACGGCAACCCGCGCCTGGGCGAGGTGGACCCCTACCTGGGAGCGGTGCACGCCGTGGCCGAGGCCGCGCGCAACGTGGCCTGCACCGGCGCCAAACCGGCGGCAATCACCGACTGTCTGAACTACGGCAATCCGGAGAAACCCGAGGTTTTTTCGCAGTTCGCGGAAGGGCTGCGCGGGATCGGCGACGCCTGCCGGGGGCTGGGGCTAACTGGACACCCCGACGCCCCCCTGCCGGTGGTCTCCGGCAACGTGAGTTTTTATAACCAGTCGGCCAAGGGCCGGGCGGTCCCGCCGAGCCCGATCATCGCCTGCGTGGGGGTCATCTCCGACGCACGTAACGCCACGGGTCAGTTCGCCCTCGGCCCCGGCGAGGAGGTGATCTTCGTCGGTAGACGGGGTGAGGAGCTGGGCGGGAGCCTCTACTACGAGACGGTCTACGGCGACGTTCGGGGAACGCCGCCCCCGGCGGAGCTCGAGCGCTGGCGGACCGAGCTGGCGGCCGTGGTGGATTTCGTGGGTGCGGGACGGGCCGTCGCCTGCCACGACGTCTCCGACGGCGGACTCGCCATGACCCTGGCCGAGGTGGCGCTGGGGACCTATCTGTCCGGCGGCGTCGGCCTGGAGGTGGACCTATCTGAAATCGCGGACAGACTCGAACCGGCGGCGCTGCTTTACAACGAGGCGCCCGGCTACGTGTTGACCGTCCCGACGGGCGAGGGCACCGCGGCGGTGGAGTTCTTTAAA
>DAOVLG010000157.1 GCA_030631385.1 Candidatus Coatesiibacteriota bacterium
GGACGCCGCGGGTGATGAAGTCGCCGACCATCTCGCGGATTATGGACAGCGGACGCTGGATGCCGTCGTAGATCGAGGACATCAGCCCCGGGCCCAACTCCACGGAGAGTGGTTTTCCCGTCGAGTACACCGGCTCACCCGGACCAATACCGCCAGTCTCCTCGTAGACCTGGATACTGGCCCGGTCTTCGCGCAGCTCGATCACCTCTCCGACCAGCCTTTTCTCCGATACCAGGACGACGTCGTACATCCTTATGCCGGACATCCCCGTGGCCACCACCAGGGGGCCGGCGACCTTGACGATGGTTCCCGTCTGCTCCATTAAGGCCTATCTCCAGAGTTCGGTTTATGGCAATTGATCTTGACATTCTGCCGATGCCGGAAGAAATGCTTGAGGATTCCCCAGAGGATGTTAGACCTCGGTACCTGGCGTATGTACTCACGGTACTCGTTGCCGAACTTCTCCATCAATCTTCTATCTGAGGACAACATGACGATGTAGGTGGCGACTGAGATGACCACCGCGCCTACGATGGTCGCCCAGTGTGGAGTCAGCAGCGCCGCAGCCACGCCCAACAGGATCAGCGCCAGGAACTGGGGGTGGCGGACGACGGCGTAGAGACCGGTGGTTACCATACGTTGGGTGGAGGTGTAACTTTCTCCCTTCTCCACCCCACCCCGTCGCCGGAAGATGAAGATGGGCAGCCAGCCCAGCACCGCCGACAAACCCCAGATGGCGTATCCCACCCACCGCAGCCAGGTGATGCTCCAGTGGGGCTCGAGGATGAAAACCAGCGCGATTTGACCACCGATGACCAGGAAGAAGGCCAGGTGGGCGAGGACCCCTCCCACCGAGCGATGGTAATGGTTGAAGGGCGACAACGCCTACTCCTCTTCCTTCACCAAGGCTTCCGGGGCCAGCTCCTTGACCAGATCGATGCCGTGCTCGCAGTCGTTCTTGTTCTTATAGCCCTCGCCGCTGGTGGCTATGATCTGGCCGTTGTTCGCGCGCAGGTGCCAGTACCACTCGTTGTTTTTCTCGCTCTTGAAAATCTGAAACTTGGCCATCCTTCTTGCCTCCCGAGAGCAATTTATATTAAGAGCCCTTTTGAGAAGGTATCATCACTCGTTTATGAAACAGTACAGAATATTCTCCTGATTCAGTTCAGGTCGTTTGTGTCGTTTCGTTGTCTAAACCTAAAGGACCTCTCTCGGATGAACGGACGGAAAATGCGTTTGATTCCGCCGTGAGGGGCGACTGTATCCGTCGTCTTGTGCGGGCGGGCTCAGGCTTGCGCCGGCGGTGGCACAGTTTTTGCGCAAATGAAACTCGATAAAATTTGCCAAGCCTCCCCGTGCAAAAACCTGTGCCACCGCCTCGGCAGTCGTGGATTCGGCGAGTGTACACCGCACACTTGACGTGTAGGTCAAGCGTCCTGCTATCCGTCACATCGCCCCATCATCTGGTGGCGGGATAACAAACAACTACGCACTGCGGTTGGCATAGATAGGGCGGTACCGCAGTTAATGATCGGTGATTATCCTTTTGATAAAAACTACAGGACATGCTTAATCGCTAGCCCGGCAAGGGGTTGAGACCCCTCGTCTTTCGTTTAAGCGTTTTTATTCCCTCCCCAGCACGTCGGCGCCGACGGCGCGCTCGACCATCCGCCGGATGCGTTCGAAGGCTATCCCGCTCGAGCCCGAGGACGACGGGATCAGGGTGATGACCGGCAGTGGGCGGTCGGCGTAGGAGGCCAGGATGTCCAACATCTTGCCGCCGAGGTCCTCGGTGATGAAGATGGCCACGGCACCCTCGCTCACGGCCCTGCGCAGGGCGGCTTCGGCCTCGTGGAGCGAGTCCGCGTCGATCACCGTCGTTCCCAGGGCGGTAAAGCCCCGGAGCTGATCCTCCTCGCCGATGAAGTATATCTTGTCGAGACCGGCCAAGGTCAATCCCTATGACACGCCCCACAGCCGGGCGGCTATCGTCTTCGGCGGGACGTCGTTCAGCTTGCAGGTCAGCACGAAGCGGACCAGGTCGAGCTCGTTGAGTTTCGTCAGATAGTACGCGATCACCGGTTCAACGCCGAAGGGGGCGTAACGCGCCTGCATGAGAAAATCCATCTTGTAGGTCGCGCCGCGTACGGCCAGGTTGCTGAGGCCCTCGGGCGCGCCCTCGACGGCGGCGAGCGCTATCTCGGCGTAGGGGGTGTGGCTGACGTAGTCAATGGCTCCGGTGCTGTCACCGGTTCGCGCAAGGTTCTCCATCCGCCTGATATCCAGGCTCCCTCCCGGAATGAAGACCGCCGGGGCCAGCTCTTCGGGGTTGGGTGCCGCCAGACAGCGGGCCAGGGCGTCCAGGTTGACCAGGTCTATCTCCAGCCCCAGGTAAGCCGTGAGAAAGGGCAATCCGATCTGCCGGGCCAGCTCGACCAGGCGGGCGTACAGGGCCCGGTCCACCCCCTGCTGCAGGAGGAAGGGGTCCTGAGATTTTTCCCACTCCTCCAGAAGCTCCTGTGCCAGGTTACCGAAGGGCTCGGTGAGTTCGGTCGGCTCCCCGCCTCCCGCTAGGACGTTCAGGCGTTTCAGGGAAAGCCCCCCTCCCTCACGGGAGGGCAGCTTCTTCTCGGTCAGACGGCGGAGGAGGGCGGTCTTGAGGTTGGTGTAGTCCAGGGGTAGGCGCAGGTAGGTGAGCAGCTTCCCGTCGGGCAGGCTTTCGCGTAGGAAGCGCACCAGCTCGCGGGTTTTATCGGTGATGAGCTCTTCCAGGCCGGCGCTGTTCCGGACCGTCAACTCGTAACCAGCCTCGCGGAGGGCGTCCACGGCGGCCTCGAGGGTTCGCGCCTCGGCGGACTCGGTAAGCTCCCGTTTTGTTAAAAGGCGCCGTTCACGCGCCCGTACGCGGCCGACGGCGTAGGCGTAGGCCGGATCACCGGATAACTTTACCCGCCTGGCCATGCCTTACCCTTCGATTCCCAGGACACCGAGCAGCTCCCTCTCCAACCGGGGACGGAGGGTCCGGGTCAGGGCGGAGAAGGCGAAATTCAGCTCGGTCTTGCCGCCTCGGAGGATGAACCCACCGCCGAGCTCGCGGGTCTCGTTGGAGAGCTTTAGCTTCGGTTTCTTAACACCCTTCAGGAAGGCTTCGTCCAGGAACTTGACCTCCCGCTTGGAGGTGATGACCTCGTAGGCGCCGTCCAGATTGGCGCCGGTTAACAGATGCTTGAAAACCTTCCGCCAGGCGGCTTTTTTTAGAGAAGCGAGCTCTTCGGTAGCGGCGGCGAAGACCTCGTCCAGGAGTTCCTGCTTGGCTTGGAGGACGCGCTTGCGGGCGTTGAGCTCGGCCATGGAGATCACACGCTCCCGGGCGCTCTGGGCCTCGCGCTTGCCCGCCTCCCGGATGCGCTTTTCCGCCGCCTGGGCGCGTTTTTCGGCCTCGGCGAGGATCCCGTCCACCTCGGTCTTCGCGGCCGCCTCGATCTCCGTCACCCTGGCCTCGGCGTCGCTTGCAATCCTGGCGATGATCGCGTCCAGGGACACTCTGCACCCCTCAGATGGCGTTCAGGAGGAAGATGGTGATCAGTAGTCCCAGGACGGCGTAGAACTCGACGAAGACGCCCAGAACCAGAGCCTTGCCCGATTCGCCGGGCTGCTTCGCCGTCAGCCCCACGCCGGCGGTGCAGACCTTGCCCTGGTGAATGGCCGATAACATACCGGCCAGCGCCACCGGCAGGCAGGACAGGAATATCTGCAGGCCGATCTCCGTCGTCATGACCTCGGCCAGGGCGGCGATTCGGTTGAGCGCCAGGAAGCCGGCGACGAAGCCGTAGATGCCCTGGGTGCCCGGCAGGGCGGTGAGGACCAGGTACTTGCCGAAATTCCGCGGGTCTTCGCTCATGACGCCCGAGGCGGCCTGGCCAACGTAGCCGATGCCGATGGCCGATCCGATGCCGGCCAGAGCCACGGCTAATGCGGCGCCCAGATAGGACCAGACGAGGCCCATGCCTTCTCCTTGAATGTGGGGACCGGGCGGGACGGTCCTGTGTTGGGGGATGATTGTAGAATAAGATCAGCCCTTGATGACCGTGTGCTCCATCGAGCGGGCGAAGGGAACGAAGGTTCGGCCTCCCCCCGTGTAGAACTTGCCGAAGTACTCCACGAACTGCAACCGGGCGGTGTGGATAAAGCCGCCCAGGGTGTTCATGGCCAGGTTGAAGGTGTGGCCGACGATGAGGATCAGGATCATGCCGATCACGCTGGATTCGAAGGCCATGGTGTTGACCACCTGGGCGATGACCCCGGTGGCCAGCCCCAGGGCGAAGAGCCGTGCGTAGGATAGGATGTCTGAGAAGAGTCCGGAGAAGCCGGTGTAGAGGTTGAAGAATCCCGCCCCCAGCCTCGGCAGCCCCGAATCGTCGCCCACGCCGCTGAAGACGATGACGTAGAGCCCGATCGCGATTAACCCGTACCAGGCCCAGCCCCCATCGGCCCCCAGCATGGGCAGTCCCACCGCCAGGGGTACAAGGAGCATCACCAGGATCCAGGGCAGCTTGCGGAAGAGGGCGGTCTGGGGATCCTTCTGCTTCAGCGCCTCGATGAAGCCGATGGTGTAGCCGATGAGGAGGTGCAGATAACCCAGACCCAGGGCGAAGTAGAAGAAGTAGAACATCTGATCCGGGTCCAGGGGGTCCAGAACCATGAGCGTCTTGCGCAGCTTAGAAAGGACCGGGGACCACTCGAATGTAAGGCCGAAGAAGCCCCCGGTCAGCACCCCCACGATCATGGTGAACACCCCGGCGATGATCATCATCCGGAACATCTTCCGGGTGGTGGGCCCCAGGGGGAGTAGTTTAAGGAACAGAAGGCTGAAGACGATGAGGAGCAGCCCGTAACCCGCGTCGGTGAGACAGATGCCGAAGAAGAGGGCGAAGAAGAAGGCGAAAAAGGGAGTGGGGTCGCTCTCCTCGGGCCGCGGTCGCCCGTAGAGGTCGGTAACCATCTCAAAGGGTCGCACCGGGGCGATGTTGTGGATGTACACCGGCGGGGTTTCGTCCTCGGTGGATGGCCGGAGGGAATAGTGGACGAGCTCCCGTTTATCCAGGACCCCTTTGACCTCATCCACCACCGTATCGGGAACCCAGCCGCGGAGGTAGATGGCGGAATCTGTGGCCGCTGAGTCGGCGACCAGGCGCTGCCCCTCGCTCTCGGTTTTTCCCATGTCCAGAGCCAGGTAGAGCGAATCGCGATGTTCGAGCAGACCCTTGGCTTCGGCGAGAACGTCTTCGGCCTCGGTTTCGCACGTCTCGATTTCCTTTTTGACCCGTTCCAGGCGCTGGCCGGGGGTCAGCGGTCCGGTCAGGGGGCAGGGGGTCGGATCGAAGCTCTTGAGCAGGTCAAGCAGACCAGAGTCAACCGAGGAGTGCCAGATGAGGAGGATTCTACCC
>DAOVLG010000117.1 GCA_030631385.1 Candidatus Coatesiibacteriota bacterium
CGGTCAACGTCCAGTGCCAAGCCGCGCGGCACAAATCGGTCGAGCTGTAAGGTCGGGAAAGGTCGGCCGGATTCTGTTAAAATTGGGGCGGAAGCGCCCCTTTTCTTTTACCGCGAGCCATGCCCAAAGTCGCCGTTCTAGCCTTCCCCGGCACCAACTGCGAGTACGAGAGCGTGCGCGCCTGCGAGGCCGCGGGCCTCGAAGCCGAGATCGTCCGCTGGAACGAGCCTAAGCGGCTCCGTGCGTGCGACGCTTACTTCCTGGCCGGGGGGTTCAGCTTCCAGGACCGGGTCCGCGCCGGGGCCATCGCCGCCAAGGAAGAGGTTTTAGGCGAGATCGTCCGGGCCGCCGACGCCGGCAAACCGGTCCTCGGCGTCTGCAACGGGGCTCAGACGCTCCTGGAGGCGGGCCTCGCGCCGGGGCTCACCGAGGGGCATCCCATCGAGATGGCCCTGGACGCCAATAACCACGGTTACATCTGCCGCTGGACCTACCTCCGCGTGGAGAACCCGGAGCGCAGCCTCTTCACTTCCCTGTTCGAGCCGGGTGAGGTGATCCCAATCCCGATAGCCCATGCCGAGGGACGGTACACCACCGCCGATGGTTCCCTTATTGAGCGGATCGAGGCAGACGGTCAGATCGCCTTCCGGTACTCCAAGCCCGACGGTTCCGCCGCCGACGGCTACCCCGTCAACCCCAACGGCGCCCTGGGCGACATCGCCGGATTAACCAACCCCGCGGGCAACGTGTTGGCCATGATGCCCCATCCCGAGCGGACGAGCTGGCTCCGGCAGCTTCCGCGGAACCTGGACGGCCACTGGGGCGCGGTACGCAGGTCCTACAGCGGGGATATAAACGAGGCCGGCCCCGGTCGGAAGCTCTTCCGTTCCCTGGCGGCGCACCTGAGGGGGGCGGCCTGATGGGAAAACTCAACCTGCTGGTCCGGTTGAAGGTGCCGGACACGGTGGCCGCCTCGGCCTACTTCGCGCTCTTTGATCTGCTCGGTCACGCCGATCTCGTCTCGCTGAACCGGGAGGAGCTGTGGCGCTTTTCGGGGGATTTCGATCCCACCCGGCTGCTGACCGAACTCCTGCGCCGGACCAGCCGCTTCGTCAACCCCTCGAAACACGCCCACCGGACGGCCGATTCCCTTTCCACCCTGACCCCGCCCCGGAGCGACAGGGGAACGCCGGTCGGCGTACTGGTCTCCAAGCGGGACGATTTTACGGGGCGCGACGCGGCGCTCTACTGCCGGGATACCCTCGGCCTGACCGAGATCGCCGAGGTGCGCTACTCCACCCTCTGGACGCTCCGGATCGAGGGCGACGACCCGGTGGACGCCGCCCGGGCGATGGCCGACTGCTCGGCCCGCACCCCCGGCCTGTTGGCTAATCCTCACTGCGAGGAATTCCAAATCATTGATTTGTGTGAATGATTGAGACTGTTGTATAAGTGGCGTCTTCCGAGGTGAGGCCCTCTGTGGTCTCCCGCGGTTGGGTAAAGAGACACGTACCTACGGGGAGTATTCGTTTTTCCTAATATTTCAACGAGCTGTCTAAATTGCGCCGACCGTGCATTTCGCAACAGTCTCTGATTGTTGGGGACCCGACCGAACAGCCTTACGATGATTGTGCGGTTGGCATGCTTGCCGAGGCGGTGGCACAGGTTTTTGCAGGAGGGGAAACCGGTGGGTAATATTGAGGATTGATGGCGCAAAAACTGTGCCACCGCCGGCGTGCGCCTTAGGACAACTGGCGCGATCTCTGCCTGAACAAAACGGCCACACACCTACTAATGTTGCAAAATTGATACGAAGTAAGGGCCTTGATGAGGTTGAGAAGCCGGATGATAGGGAGCAAATCGCCGATCGTATCGAGCTTTTTCACGAGGTTATCCGGGGCGGTCTAGATAGACTGATGACGGAAATTCCCGACATACCGCGGTCGGTTGGTTAACGGCCATGACCATACACCGTCGAGACTACTACGAGGTTCTGGGCGTTGAGCGGGACGCCGACGCAGCGGTGATCAAGAAGGCTTACCGTAAGAAGGCCCTGGAATTCCACCCCGACCGCAACCCCGACGATCCAGAGGCCGAGGAGCGTTTCAAGGAAGCCTCGGAGGCGTACCAGGTGCTTTCCGACCCGCAGAAGCGCGCGGTCTACGACCGTTACGGTCACGAGGGCCTCGCCGGTCGGGGCTACCGCGGCTTCGACGACGTCGGCGACATCTTCGACATCTTCGGCGACCTCTTCGGCAGCTTCTTCGGCGGCGGGGTCCGCCGGGGGGCTGGGCGGGCTCACCGGGGTGACGACCTGCGGGCCGAGGTTGTTCTCACCTACTCCGAGGCCCTCGAGGGGGTGACCAAACAGATACGGATCGAGCGGGTGGAGCTCTGTTCCCGCTGCCGGGGAACCGGCGCCGAGCCGGGCCGTCCGCCGGTAACCTGCCCCACCTGCGGGGGACGGGGGAGGGTGATCCACCAGACCGGCTTCATGCGGCTGGAGACCACCTGTTCCACCTGCCGGGGGGCGGGCAAGATCATCGAGGAACCCTGCGGTGTGTGCGAGGGATCGGGGTACAACCGGGTCAAGCCCCGTCTGGAGGTGGAGATCCCCGCCGGGATTGACGACGGCCAGCGCATCCGTCTCTCCGGCGAGGGCGATGACGGCTCCCGGCCCGGTTACCGGGGCGACCTCTACGTAGTCGTTTACCTCGAACCCCATCCGATTTTCCGGCGGGACGGGCGGAACCTGCTGCTGGACCTGGAGCTCACCTACCCCCAGCTCGTCCTGGGCGCCCGGATCGAGGTGCCCACCCTCGAGGAGCCGGTGAGCCTGGACATCGGGGCGGGGACGCAGCCGGGCGCCGTTTTCAAGGTTCGCAAGGCCGGATTCCCCCACGTAGGCCGCAGCCGGCGCGGGGACCTCCTGGTGACCGTCGGCGTCGGCGTTCCCAGGAAGCTCACCCCGGAACAGAAGAGGCTCTTGCGCGACTTTGGAGACACGCTCGACAAAGATTAACCGTACGGGAGGGTTTTGATGACCCAGGATGAGAAGAGGCACAGCGCCAACTTCCTCGGCCTCGTATACAGCCTGTACCAGTCGGCGATGATCCAGATGGGCAAGCTCGCCAATCCGACCACGGGGGAGGTCCAGCGGGACATCGAGGCCGCCCGCGCCTCCATTGACCTCCTGGATACCCTTTCATACAGGACCCGCGGCAACCTCGCCGAGGACGAGGATCGGATGATCAAGAACATGTTGACCGAGCTCCGCCTCAACTTCGTTGACGAGGTCGAAAAGGACCAAAAGGAGAGGGAGGAGAAGGAACCCGTTGGGGAGGAGCCTCACCCAGATGAGGATGAACGAGCCTCCGAAGGGGAGGAGTAGCGCCGCCTTGGCGGTTCGGGGGAAAGATGAGTCGGATTGGGGGCTGATCGGCCGGATCAACCGGGAGGCCCTGGTCTGGTCCCTGGACGGCGCCGCCTTGGATCCGACGACCACCTCCGCCGACCTGGGGACCTACCTGGACCGTTGCGCCCGGGCGGGGATCAAAGCGGTGTGCGTCCTGCCGTGCCACCTGGTCGAGGCGCGCCGATGGATCACCGATCACGGGTGGGAGCTAGATCTCTGCGGCGTGGTGGATTTTCCGCTGGGCGCCAATCCCATTGAGGAGAAGGTGGCCGAGGCAGGACGGTTGATCGCCCGGGGCGCCGACGAGCTGGATGCCGTGATGAGCCTGGGTCTTCTGCGGGCCGGGCGGAACGATCGGGTCTTGGAAGAGCTGTGGCAGCTCAGGACCGTGGCCGGATCCCGTGTCCTGAAGATAATCATCGAGACGCCGCTTCTGTCTAACGGGCTGAAGGTGCGGGCCGCGGAGCTCTGTTTGGAGGCCGGCGTGGACTACGTGAAGACCTCCACCGGTTTCCACGGTCCCGTCAAGCCCGCCGACGTTCAGCTCATCCGGGAGGTCGTCGGCACGGAGCTAGACATCAAGGTTGCCGGCGGCATCCGGACGCTCGGGGATGTGGCGCGGTTCTTCGAGGCCGGGGCGAACCGGATCGGCGCCTCGGCGGCCCCCGAGATCGTGGCTGAGTTCGACCGTCTACAGGGGGAGTGAGTTTTACACTCTGGGAAAGTATATAAAGATGGTGAATATTATAGTTTCAGCGGTATTGCTTTTGGTGATAAATTTTGTTTATATTCTTCTCGATATAGATTGGAAACAAATCAGGCTATGGTCTGTTTCCAACGAGCAGATGACATAGGATTATATTACTTTTCAACTAATAATAATGTCCATAAGGGATAATCACCGATCATGAACTGCGATACCGCCCTATCTATCAGCCGCAGTGCGTAGGTGTTTGTTATCCCGCCACCACGATTGCCGAGGCGGTGGCACAGGTTTTTGCAGGAAGAGGCTTGGCGGATTTTTTCCGAGGTTCATTTGCGCAAAAACTGTGCCACCGCCGGCGCACGCCTGTGTCCGCCCGCACAAGACGACGGATACAGTTGCCCCTCACGGCGGAATCGAACGCAATCTCCGTCCGTTCATCCGAGAGAGGTCGTTTAGGTTTAGACAGCGAAACGACACAAACGACCTTAACTGCCTCAGGGGAATATTCTACACTGGTTCATAAACGGGTGATGATCCCGAAATAAAAGCATTGGAAGAGGAAATATGCTCCGTACAAAAGTCTATCAACAAAATAAATCAACTTCCCAGCGTGGGGCGATGGGATGAGTCGCCTTCAGTTAACCGTGGAGAGACGATGCCGCTCGGATCTCTGAACAAGACCGCCCTGCGGCGGATCCTGGAGATTGACCGGCTGTTGCGCTCCGGGACCGGTCCGACCACCGAGGGTCTGGCCGAGCGCTTCTGTGTGACCGAGCGTACCATCTACCGGGACCTGGCCTATATGCGCGACCAGCTCAACGCCCCGCTGGTTTTCACCCGCGGCGACAGCTACCGGGGCGGTTACCGCTACACCGGTCCGACCTACGTTCTGCCGGCCAACTTCCTCCGCCGCGCCGAGATGGTCGGGGTCCTCCTCGCCGGGAAGCTCGCCGCCCAGTCCCCCGGCCAACCCCGCGGCGCCGCTTTCGCCGGTCTCATCGAACGCCTGCGTGACCTGGTGGACTCCAAGGAGTTCTCGATCATCGAGAGTGAGGTGGCCGCCTTCGATTACGTCGCGCGACGGGTCTGGCGGGTGGACCCCCGGATCGTCGAGGCAGCCGGGCTCGCCCTCCGCCGGCGCCGTCAGGTCCGGGCCGATCTTTTCGTCCGCGGTGACGGTGGGGACCTGGGGAACTGGCGTCGCTTCACCTTTGAGATCTACAACATGTGCAACCTGAACAACGCCTGGTACGTCCTGGGTCGGGAGGTGGAGTCGGACGAGAGGAAGGCGGTTCCCCTGGCGCGACTCAAGGGATTCCACGAATTGTCGGAGCGTTACTCCGTTCCGGCCGATTTCAACTTGAACGACGCCCTGGCCGATGCCTTCGGCTTCCGCCTGAACGAACCCGAGTACCGTGTGCAGCTCCACTTCCGCGGGCGGGCGGCCCACCTGGTGGCCGAGCGGGAGTGGCACCCCAGCCAGCGCATCGCCTTCCAACCCGACGGCTCCCTGCGGCTGGCCCTGCGGACCACGAACCTCGAGGAGTTGGCCCGGTGGCTGGCCGGTTTTCCGGGGGAGGTCCGCATCGAGCGTCCCGAGGAGCTCCGCCGCTTGGTATGTGCCAACGCCCGGAAAGTCTTGGATGACAACGAGTGTCCGTGAAACCATGATCCGCGTACTTCTCGTGTTCCTGGTCCTGTTTACCACCGCGCACGGCGCCGTCGAGATCCGCGAGGTGCCGTCGTTGGTCAAAAGTGACCGGACCCTGTCCGACGAGCTGGAGCGCGGGTGCTGGGAGCTGATCTACGAGCTGGAGGACGGCGGTAGCGCCGGGGAAATCTCCTCGCTCCTGTCGCACCTGACCGACGCCTACCCGGAACGTTTCCGAGACGGCAGCTACGCCTACCAGTTGATCGTGGGCCGCCTGGCCTTCGCCACGGGTGATCTGGAGCGGGCGCGGGAGGCGATGAAGCGGGCGGCGGAGCTGAGCCCGGCGGCGGCCGAACCGTTGGCCTGGATCGCCGCGATCAATCTGCGGCTGGGGCGTGTCGAGGCGGCTTTATCCGCGGCCAACATCGCCC
>DAOVLG010000012.1 GCA_030631385.1 Candidatus Coatesiibacteriota bacterium
CGCCCGGGTCGTCGAGCCACGGTTGGTCGAAGCGGCGGCCCGCACCGGCTGGCGGAGGGACGGACCGCGCGGGCTCCAACGCGCCGTGGCCGACCTCTACACCTCCCAGGGATACCTGGAGGTGGGGATCGGTCTGGGGAGACCGAAACGCACATCGGACGGGGCGCTGGATATCACCCTCGAACTTGAGGAGGGGGGCCCCACCGGAGTGGGTGCGATCGAGGTCGTCGGCTTGGCGGGGGAACCCTCGCGCAGGACCGCCCTGGCCGCCCTGGGCCTCGAGCGCGGCGATCCCCTGACCCCCGACGTGCTGGAGGCGGCCCGTCGGCGACTGGAGCGCACCGGCTACTACGAGCGCGTCGAGCTCACCATTGAGGGCGAGGCAGGCCCGGAGACGACCCTCCGGCTCGACCTCGAACCGGGTCGCTCGGTGTACTTCGACGGCGCCCTCGGCCTGGGCGAGGGCAGGGATGAGATCGCCCTCTTCGGGGAGTTTCAGTTCAACGTGCTGAACCTGGGCGGCGGGGGTCACGACCTCTCGGGTCTGTACCGGCAGACGGCCGAGGATAACGCCGACTACCGGGCTGGCTACACCAAGCGCTTCCTCTTCGGCGGCCGGGCGGCCCTGGAGATCGCCTACATCGGCCTTCGGCGCCCCGACCGCCGCTCCGACGCCGGGGAGGTGTCGGTGCATCAACCCCTGGGTGACCACCTCGCGTTGAGGTTCACCGCCCGCCTCTCCTCCGACTTCCAGAACATCACCGGGGACAGTTTCTTTGTGGGCGCCGGGCTCGGGGTTCTCCTGGACTACACCGACCGGCCGCAAAACCCCACCGGCGGCTACGATCTGTGGTGCGAGCTGGAGGCGGGACAGAGGCGCTACGAGGAGCGCACCGAGACACCGCTCCGGGCCCGACTCGGCGGAGACGGCTTCTGGACCCCCCTCGATCCCCACACCCTGGCCCTGCTCGTGGAGGGGGGGATCGCCGAGGTGAGGCCGCCGGCGTCGCTGGACTGCTTCTACCTGGGCGGCGCACAACGGCCCCGAGGATACCGCAACCGGGAGTTCCCCACCGACGCCTACGCCCTGGCGACCACCGAGTACCGCCTGCGGCTGGGGGAATCGGGACATCTCTTCGCCTTCGGCGACTTCGCCTACTACCGCCCCATCTCAACCTCGCCCAACCTGCCGGTGACGGTATGGAGATGGGGGATGGGCTACGGGGCGGGTCTGGTCGTCAACCTGGGTATCGGCGGCCTCGAGGTGGTTTACGCCCTCAGCGAGGGTTCCCGCCTGGACTCCGGCACCCTGCTGGTCCGGTTGGTCCTGGACCGCCTCTAAAGTTGACACCCCCGGAGGGCGCCGGTATACTCCTTGTTCGCCAAGCCAATATTACCTGAACTCTGGAGGTTCGTTTTGAAAAGGTCACTCATCTATCTGCTGATCCTCACCCTCTTTTTCCTCTTCGGTCTCGTCGGCTGCGAAGAGGAAGAGACCGAGGGTGAGGAGAACGGCGACGAGGAAGGGGTCGAGGTAACCCCCGGCACCTTCGAGACGGAGGTCGGCGAATGGGTCACCTACTCCATCGAGGAGGGCGGTGAGGTGACCCTGGCCCTGGTCTCCATGGAGGAGTACGAGGGCGTGCCCGGCTACTGGATCGAGATCGTGGCGCCCATCGAGGAGGGCGAGAACGTCATCGTGAAGGTCCTCATCGAGAAGGAGGCCTACGAGGAGTTCGGCGACGAGGTCATGGGCTGGCTCAACAACCCCGAGCTCCCCGAGGAGGGCTTCCTGGCCGAGGCCATGTCGTCCATGGAGGGCATGGGGGGCGAAGCGGCGATGGAGGAGATGCAGGCCGGTATGGAGGAGTTCTCCGAGATCGTCATGCGCCTGATTGTCGAGGCCGAGGGCCAGGCCTTTGAGATAGACCTACCCAGCATCATGGAGCTGGTGAGCGGGCAGATGGTCGCCGGCATGGAGATGGCCGAGGAGATGGAGGAGGCTTACGGCGGCGAGGTGGAGCCCGAGGAGATCGAGATGCCCTCCTTCGAGCTGGTCAGGGGCGTGCCCTGCGAGGCCGGCGGCAAGACCTACCCCTGCAACATGATTCTGGTTACCCACGAGGACGAGACCGCCGAGGTCTACTTCTCCACAAAAGTTCCCTTCTTCGGCCTGGTCAAGGTCGTCGCCGAGGAGGAGGAGAAGCTCGTCCTGTTGGACTACGGCCGGTCGGGCTACGAGTCGCAGCTCACCGTGGCCGAGCCGATGATGATAGACGCCAACACCCTGATGATGATGTTCATGGGCTCGATGATGATGGAGGGCGGCATGGGCGGCATGCCCGAAGGCATGGAAGGCATGAGGGGCATGGAGGGCATGGACCCCGAGATGCTCGAGGCCCTCGAGGCCCTGGAGCGCATGGGCGGCTAGTAGAAGTCGGAATTTCGTTTAGAAGGATCGCTTTGCGGTCCTTCTTTTTTATCAAATTCTATTCTGTTTTTTGCATAAGCCTGTAATATTTCTAACGCCTTTACATACGAATCATCCGACTTAAAACACAATTTTGTGTTTATGCCACACTCGCTTATAAAACGCGAAGGGCATCTATTGGTCGCGTCTCCTCCCTTGCCAGAACAGTGGTAACGAGCACTCGAACGACGACTACGACTCCAAGCCCAAGATATTACTACTCCTATTTTCGCCCTTGTTAAACCAACATATAACAATCTTCTCTTTTCCTCAATATCTTTAGGAGACAATCCAATTGATTCTTCCATAAATGGTATAAATACAAAATCTGCATCTAACCCTTTACTATTGTGAATTGTTAGGAACCTTACTAACTCAGATTCTGATTTACTATCCTCTTCCTTTTTACCATCTAATTCTTGTATCAACGACTCACTATTATGTAAACTACTTACCACGTGTAAAATTTGACTATCTAGAGTTTCTTCTAATAAAGCTTCTTCTATTAGTTTCACAAATGATGATAACTTACCGTTATCAATCTTTTTTATAATCTGCCATAATGGTATTTTATCATTTATTGTATCCTTTACTATTTCTGAACATTTAGAACTAGTGTAATACTCTAATTGGTCTAATAGAAAACGTAATGATAAATTATCATTCTGATCTTTCAAAAATCGTTTAATGTGATCAAGTATCATTTTATTCAAACTTATTTCTTTCCTTTGCAATAAATTTGTTAATGGTAGAGCACTATTCTTTTCAATAAGATATTCATACAACTCATTACCTAACGCCTTACAGTTACACAGCACAAGTATTTCTTTTGGTTCTACTCCTTCTGTTAACAACATTTCTAAAGATGTATGTATAAAGTCCCTTTCTTGTTTACCGCTTTTCAGATTAACAGACATTACAAATCCATTATTTGCTCTTTCATTTGTTCTAGTTAAGGGAATTAATTTATCCTTTTCTTTTCTATTCTTATTATTTATAATTAAATTATAAGAAGCATTAATAATGTTTGAAGGTAAACGTGACGTAACAGGTAATTTGATACACATATAGTCAGGGTAAAATTCTTCAAATGATTGCATTCCAGAGGGATCTGCGAATCTGAAACTATAAATACTTTGATCATCATCGCCAACAACTAGCAAGTTAAACACATTTGTTAATAATTTTACTAAGTACTGATCAGATGAATTTAAATCTTGGTACTCATCGACTAACATGAATGTATATTTTAAACACTCTGTACTTCTAGTTTCTTCATTATCTTCAAGTAATTTACACGTAAAAGCGACTACATTATACCAATCAATGGCATTATAATATTGCGCTAATCTCTTATATAAAACAGAAAAATCATCTTCACAATAATTACAATATGCTATATTAGATTTATACTCTTTAAGTTTATCTTCAACAACAGTATGATCTTTTTCTAAAATTTCACAAATATCATTAATAAAATATTTATCGTAATTATCGTCGATTATATGAAAATTATTATTTATACCTAATAATTCACTGTACCTATGCAAGATACCCTTTGCACGATAATGAAGTGTACTAGATGAATTAAATTCTGTATCTATAGTCTCGCGTGCATCTTGAATAAAATCATCAGCTGAAGCGTTAGTTAGAGTTACTTCGTAAAACGTATGATGATCTGAACCCTCTGAGACACGTTTTTTAATAGTTTCTAATAAAGAATATGTCTTTCCTGTACCTGGTCCTGCAAGTATTAGAAGAGGTCCTTCAGAGTAGTTATGCTCTAAAATCATGTTACTAATTTCATCTCTTCTTTTTTGCGGATAGCAGCCCATCTATCCTCCTTATGTCTGAAAAAATGATAACACACATCTATGTAGACTTTTGTCATCAAAAAGTTGATTTATAAACATTTTTTCTCTACGCGGCGGCCTAGGCTGCCTTCTCTTTCTCCTCCTTCTTCCTCTTCCTTTGGGTGCGCAGGAAGCGGATCATCTTCGCGGTCACCGGTTCAGGCGTTCTTGAAGCGCCACCACCTGAGCCTCTCGGGGTCGGTGTCGGGATGCTCGACGTAGTAACAGGCGGCGCGGAAGATGTAGAGCACGCAGGGGTCCATTTGTTTACCCCGCAGGTCGCAGAGCCGCTGGAAGAGTTTACCTGGGTCTTGTCCGGTGAGATCGGATACGGAACGAATCCCCAGGTCGTAGAGGTCCTCGGCGGTCCTGGGCCCCACGTTGGGGATTTTCACCAGCTCCCGCAGGAACTCCATCTTTAACCTTTTCGGCACTATTCCTCCTCGCCGTTATTCGCCTTAAAATGCGGTGTGAACCGGCCGGCTGACATCGCCGTCGCGGAAGTTGAGCAGGTTCGCCGGGACGTGCCCCCGGTAGAGGCCGAGGCGCAGATCACCGTTGGTCATGATCCGCCAGCCCTCCGCCGGGTCACCCGCCACGGCGGTGAAGCCGAGTTTATCATAGAATCCGATCGAGCTTTCCAGGTCGGCGACAGCCAGACAGAGCTCGAAGCGGCCGAGATTCAATTGACCATTCATCTCATCCCCTCCTGTCCTTCAGCCAAGCCATAAGCTCCGGCAGCTCCCTCGTATTCAACACGTCCTCGGGGGTCAGCCACCCCTTGCGGGCGATGCCCACCCCGAGACCTACGGTGTCGAACATGGCCCGCCGGTGGGCGTCGGGGTTGACCGCGACCTTGATCCCGAAATCCCTGGCCCGGCGAAGCACGCGCCAGTCGGCGTCGAAGCGGTGGGGACACGTGTTGAGCTCCAGGGCCACCCGGTGTTCGACCAGGGCCTCGAGCACCCGGTTCCAGTCCAGCTCGTAGCCCTCCCGCGCCAGGAGCAGCCGGCCCGTCGGGTGCCCCAGGATGGAGGTCATCGGGTTTTTAATAGCGGCCAGGATTCTCTCCGTGGCCTTATCACGGGGCATGCGCAGGCCGGAGTGAACGCTGGCGATGACGAAGTCCAGCCCCTCGAGTGCCTCGTCCGGGTAATCCAGGGAGCCGTCGGCGAGGATGTCCGACTCGATGCCGTGGAGGAGTCGGCAGGGTGAGCCCCGCTCGTTTATCTCGACGATCCGCTCCGCCTGCTCGTAGATATCGTCCACGGTGAGCCCCCCGGCGTAGAAGGCCGAGCGCGAGTGCTCGCTGATGCCGATGTAGGAGTAGCCCAGCTCCTCCCCCAGGCGAACGACACCCTCCAGACTCTGGGCGCCGTCGGAGGCCTCGGTGTGGACGTGGAAGACGCCGCGGATGTCCTGATTCTCGATTAGATCGGGCAGCTCCCCCCGTCGGGCCGCCTCGATCTCACCCAGCCCTTCCCGTAATTCAGGCGGGATGAAGGCCAGCCCCAGCGTCCGGTACACCTCCTCCTCGTCATCAATGTCCAGCTCGGTAAGATCCAGCCCTTGGTCGGCGGCCATCTTCCGCAGGGTCTCCACGTGGGCCGCCGAACCGGTATTCAGGACCACCTGCGTCCCCCAGCGCGCCTGCCCGGCCAGGCACAGGTCCACCTCGATCCCCCGGTAGCGGAAGGCGAACATGCCGTTGAAGGGCTGGTCGAGACCCTCAACCCAACCGGCTTCACCGAGCTCCGCGGCGAAGGCGTCCCGCCCGTCACCCTCGATGAGGACCAGGAGGTCCAGGTCACCCACGGTCTCACCCAGGCGCCGGACGCTGCCGACCAGCTTACAGCGCGCAACGCCTTGAAGAGCGGAGACCTTCTCCCGCAGCTCGCTCGCGGCGGCATAAGCCTCGGGGTACAGCCGGCGCTTTTGGTAGCGTTTAAGGCGCTCTATCCCGGCCAGCACGTTGGCCTGGCTCTTGGGGCCGAAGCCTGGCAGCCCGGTCAGGCGGTTCTCCAGGCAGGCGTACTCCAGCTCGCCCGGGTTGGTCACCTCCAGGGTCTCCCAGAGCTTCTTTACCTTTTTCACCCCCAGGCCCTCGATCCGGAGCATCTCGAAGAGGCCCGGCGGCAGTTTTTCCAGGCGTTCCTCGAGCTGGGGCAGCCGTCCGGTGGAGACGAGGGTTCCGATCTTCTCCACCAGGGCCTTGCCGAAGCCGGGCAGCTCACCCAGGCGCCCCTCGGCGAGCAAGACCTCGGCCGGTTCCTCGAGACCGGAGAGGGTCCGGGCGGCCGAGTGGTAGGCGCGGGCCTTGAAGGGATTCTCGCCCAAAAGCTCCGAGGCCACGCCCAGTTGATGGATGAGTTTGGCGATCTCTTCGTTCTCCATCGTCCCCCTCAGGGCCCGAAGATGCTGATCACGCCGCCGATGCGCTCCCAGATTTCCCCCAGATGCTCCCCGGCGCGCAACAGGTCCGCCCAGAGCCGCGGCGGGTTACAGAGCAGGTGGTCCACCGCCACGATCCGCTCCCAGGGCAACCGGACCTTGTCGGTCGGGATGGGCCTCCCCTCGGTGTTGCGGAACTCCACCCCCTCGGCGGACATGGCCCGGACGAAGAGCTGTGCGATGAGGGCGTAGCCGGTGGTGGTACCGTGGAAGCCGTCCAGGGAGATCAGGCCGCCCCCGAGGCGACGTCCCTCGGCGTCGGAGCGGAAGAGCTCCATCCTCGGCGGGGGCTTGAGCTTCAACAGCGGGTGGTCGTCCTCGCCCAGGAAGCGCCGCAGGTAGGCGTCGGGGTTATATTCCCCGCGACCGGCCAGACCGTTGATGAGCCCGGCCAGATCCACCACGCGCCAGCCGTACTCCCGGGACACGGAGCGGATCGTGTCGTTGTAGGCATCCTGGTGCTCCTCGATGTGCTGGACCTCCTCGGCGGTGAGGAAATCGAAACGCTCCTTGGAGGGCTTCTCCTCGCGCAGGTAGAAGTGGACGTAGTACTCGTGGTAGTCGCCCCGCGGCCCCCGGTTGCGCGGTCCGGCCCCCCGGATGATGGGCGCAACGGTGACGTAGGGCAGCGTGGCCACGAAGACCCTCGCCCCGGTCAGGGAGGCGATCCGCTCGGCCAGACGCCGGTAGGACACCTCGAAGGCCTTGGGGTGCCAGAGGCTGAACTTCTCGATGAGCTCGGGCGAGGGTGGCTCGGGACCCGTTTCGACGATTTCCAGGCGGGTGACGGACCCGGCGGCGTTGTTCAGGCCGATGGCCAGGATCAGGTTCTCGATGGGCCCCTGGAGCTCCTCGATCCGTCCGAGCCAGTCCACCAGGGTGAGGCGGTTCAGCTCGTGGCGGGCGGCGGGGTTCAAGACGCGCCGGGCGGCGCGGTGGACCGCCGAGGAGGGGAACCGCTCCATGAGCTCGGAGCGGTCGTCCCACCTGCGCTCGCGGATGATCCGGTCGCAGAACCTCCCGTCCACGGTGAACAGGTCCTCGACGGTGAAGCCGAAGCAGGCCAGGAGGTGGTAGGGTCCGGGGTAGCGGCGGGCCCGGGCGCCGAAGCCGTGCTCGTAGTACTCGTCGCGCTCCTCGAGCCACTCCTCCACCGCCGGCCTGGCGGCCAGGAGCCAGTCCACCAGGTCCAGCCCCGGTCCGCCGAGGATGAAATCCAGGTCGTGAAGGAGGCGCTCCAGGTTCAACGGCATCCCGCCCAGGCCGAAGTGGGGGACGCTGAAATCGAAGCCGACGCCGGCGCCCACCGTCTCCCCCAGGGTGCGCGCGACGATCGCCGGATAACTCCAGCCGGTCTTCCAGACCGCACCGGAGTTGACCCCCTGGGTCATCGAATCGCCTAAGGCCACCAATCGGGGCACGGAATCCACCTGCTTCCGTTAATAGTCGGGAAAATGAGATTTTTGAATATTAGGATCACCGTCAGTAAACGGACTGATAATGTATAAGTCTTTAGCCCTTTCGTAGGGCGGGGTTTCCCAACCCCGCCGCCGGCGCAGGGCGCTGGACCAACGCAGCGCGTTGGATCGCAGACCCGCGAGGAGAATCTTCTAGCCTTCCAACCCTTATCTCCGCGAGCGGCGCGTAACTAATAGTTCCCGTTGGTCGCTCCTGCTATTCACTAAGACAAGTGGTTTTAACCCCTTGCTTCAACGTCGGGACGACCGTGGACAGTTGCCTCTTTTTGGGCCAGATAAGGGTTGTGATCCTTTAATATGTATCCCCCTCACCCTAACCCTCTCCCCCAAAGGGGGCGAGGGGATGTAAGGAATAACAACCGCGTACATCCTTCTCATTCTGGGCCAGGGGCCGGAGGCGAGTGAAAAATGTAAGACCAATATACTTTCGCAGAGGTCTCACCCAGTCTACCCATTCTATCAAAAAAGGGCCACCCCCCAGCGGCCCCAGACGAGCGTTTTCTTCGCCCTATTCAAGGATGTCGTAGGTGTCGGCGTCGAGGTAGATCCGTCCGATCTCGTCGCCCCCCGCGGCGCGGAAGGGCACCCGGGCGATCGTCGCGGCACCGGGCCAGACGTCCCCATCGTCTGAATAGACGAAGAGGGACAGGTGGTCGTGGTCCTCCCACTCCCGATCCTCGGCCTCGGTGATGGCCGCCGTGAGCCAGGGCTCGGCGTCGTCGTACTCGGGCAGCTCACCCGAGGCCAACTGCATCCACTCCGTCTCCACTGATCCGTCGCGGTGGACGGTGACCAGGTACTGATCGTGGTCGGGGAAGCCGTCCTCCATCATGTAGAGGAACCAGGAGCCCTCGGGGTCGGCCTCAATCTTGCCGTCGTCGGTGAGGGAGTTGGCGCCCAGGGCGGTGGGGACGGGGTCGTTGAAGAGGTCGGTGATGGCGTCGGCCGCCACCTCCAGGGCCCAGGCCAGGGTGTAGTCCTCGCCGTCGCCGTTCCCGTTCCCGTTGCCATTGCCGTCCCCGTCGTCCGTGCCCGTGTCGCAGCCTAGAAAGAGGGCCAGGGGAAGAACCAGGAGAATGAGCCAAAGCTTTCGCATGTTACCCCCAAAAAAAAGCAGGAAGTAGAATTCACACACATTCTAATAAAGAAAGGGGTAGAAGACAAACGACCTTATTACTCACCGTTTAACGCCGTTAACATACGATGGTCCTCTCCGTCAATTTCATAGTAGCTGCACAATTCATAAAGCCTTGATCGTAACCTGGGACCAATTCTTTCTTCCAAGGTAATAATTTGCTTTTTCCTTCTATCTAAATAATTCGTAGTTACAATAATATGTTTAATCATATTAAACCTTTTATTTATTATATGAAACAGTGTGTCCCTAACCCAGTTCGAATCAGGGTCATATACGCCGAGGTCATCAATAAGAAGAAGGTCAATATCAAGAACTCTAGAAAGTAGCCTACTGGCTTTTAAGCTTAATCTTTCAGTGTAATATCTTCTTAGTTCACTGAATAAATCTTGGACATCTAGAAACTGTATCGAATAGCCTTTTTTTGCAACAGCCTGTAAGACACCTACCCCTAAATGCGTCTTTCCAACACCCTCTTTCCCCGCAAACAACAACCCTTTTTTAACATCCGGGTATTTTTCTACAAAGGAATGACAAGCGTCTAACGCCTTTTTTTGTCTTGATGTAAACGCTACTAAAACATCAGAATAATTACTTAACCTACAGTCTTGATAACGTGAGGGGATACCGGAATCGGTTAGAAGGTTCTCACGTAGTGATGCAATAACGCACTCACAAGGATGTACACTTTCCCGTCCAGATGGGTCTGAAATAACGATCCAGCCCTCTCCTCCGCAGATGGGACAGTTGTTCTCGGGCACCTTCGACCTCCGGGGAGGGAAGTATAGCACAAACCGGTGATCTCAACGGTCCGTCAGTCCCTCCTGGCGCTCGACGAGGCCCCGGTACAGCCCGTCCTCGGCCATCAGCTCGACGTGACTGCCCCGCTCGACGATCCGACCCCCGTCGAGGACCAGGATCCGATCGGCCCCCCTCACCGTGGAGAGGCGGTGGGCGATGACCAGGGTCGTCCGCCCCGCCATGAGCCGACCAAGGGCGCGCTGAACCGCCAGCTCAGATTCTGAGTCCAGGGAGCTGGTCGCCTCGTCGAGGATGAGCACCAGGGGGTCGCAGAGCAGGGCCCGGGCGATGGCCAGCCGCTGGAGTTCGCCGCCGGAAAGTGTTTCCCCGTCGCGTCCCACCTCCCCACAGAGCCCGTTTCTCAGCCGGCGGATCCGGTCGTCGAGCCCCACCGCCTCGAGCGCCGCCCAGAGGTCGTCATCGGTCGCCTCGGGGGCGCCGTAGCGCAGGTTCTCCGCCACGCTGACCGAGAAGACGAGCGGCTGCTGGGGAACCATCGCCAGCCTGGACCGCAACTCCCCCAGGGGCCAGCGCCGGACGTCCACACCGTCGAGAATGACTCGGCCCACATCGGGATCGTAGAGCCGGGGAAGGAGCTTGACGAGGGTGCTCTTCCCCGCACCGGAGGGACCGACCAGGGCCACGACCTCGCCCGGCTCGGCGCGGAAGCTGATGTCGGTGAGGATGGGCCGGTCGGCGTAGGCGAAACCTACCCCATCGTAGACAACCTCACCCCTCGACAGCGGGGGGGCCGCGGGTTCCGGGGGATCGGTAATGGCGGGCTCGCGGTCCAGGATCTCGTACAGCCGGTCCACCGACGAGCCGATCTTCTGCAGGTTGGTGTTGGCCTGACCCAGGGTGCGCAGCGGCTTCAAAACCAGGGCGACCAGCCCCACGTACTCCACCAGCATCCCGGTGCTGATGTCCCCGGATACCACCAGGTTGATCCCGTAGGCGATAACGGCGATCACCCCGGAGACCCCGATGGCCTGGATGATGGGGGTGGTGATGGCGGCGGTGAACTCACGCCTCTGGGTCTTCCGGCGCACGTCCTCCACGCGGCGGCTAAAGGCATCCAGCTCATGCCCCTCGGCGCCGAAGGCCCGCACCACCCGCATGGACTCCAGGCTCTGCCGCAGCCTGGCCAGGAGGGAGCTCTCGGCCTCGCGGACGGTGTGGGTGTGCCGACGGACCAGCCGCCCCAGAAGGTTCAAAATGACCACCACGGGCGGGAGGATGATCAGGGTGGCCAGGGCCAGTTGCCAGTGCCGCGCCAGGATCAGCCCGACCAGGACCAGGGTGCTGGCCACGGCGGTGACGAAGTCCTTGACGGCGTAGACCGAGTTGGACAGGGTGTTGACGTCGTGGACCAGGCGCGCCAGCGGGTCGCTGGAGCCGATCGTCGAGTGGAAGCCCACGTCCAGGGAGAGGAGGTGGTCGTAGAAGCGCCGCCGCAGATTGTACGTTATCCGCTGCCCGGCGACCTGGATCGAGAGGGTTCCACCGAAGACCAGGAGCGCGTTCAATGCCAGCGAGATCGCCATCCCCAGGGGGAGGAGCCAGTCCACCGCCCCGGCGTCGGCGAAGCCCAGGCTCTGGATGAACCGGTCCAGTCCGGGGTTCGGCGCCGCCAGCCGGTCAATGAAGAGGCCGGCCAGCCAGGGCAGGACCCCCGCGGCCGCCGATGCGGTCAGGTTCAGGAGCCAGCCCAGAACGATCAGCGGCCACTGGCCCAGCATCTCCCGGGTAAAGCGGCGGAGGGAGTGGCCGTATTTCTTTCTAGCCACGGCGCCCCCCCAGGAAATTCGCGACCTCGTCGGCCGCCCGCTTCGCCGCTCCGCTTCCGCCCAGTTTCCCGCGCAGGGCGAGTCCCGCCTCGCGCTGTGAGACCCGGAGCCGCTCGTCGGTCAAAAGGTCCCACGCCAGGGCGGCCAGGTTCGCCGGAGTCAGCCGCGCCTGCAGCAGCTCGGGGACGATCCCCTCCCCGGCGATCAGATTGGGCAGGCCGATCCAGGGGTGCCGGATAACGGCCCGGGCGAAGAGGGACGTCAACAGGCCGGTCCGGTAAACCAGAACCTGGGGCACGCCGAGGCAGGCCACCTCCAGGCTGGCGGTCCCCGAGGCCACCAGGGCCAGGCCGCACCGGGCGATCTGGGCGTGGTAATCTCCCGTCACCCGCTCCACGAGACGATCCCCCCGCAGTCGGGTCAGCCGGGTCCCCGTCAGCTCACCGATCTCCTCGGTGGCGCTGGGGAGGACGAAGCGGAGAGCCGGGTCGCGTTTCTTTAGTATCTCCGCCGCGCCGAGCATCACCGGCAGCAAATGCTTCAGCTCGCCGATCCGGCTCCCCGGCAACAGAACGATCCGCTTCGGGTCACCGGGGGGGCCGGGCTCGGGGAGGTAGTCCAGGATGGGGTTGCCCACGAAGACCGTCCGCACGCCGTGGGCGCGCCAAAGCTCGACCTCGAAGCCGAAGATGACCAGCATCAGGTCGCAGAGTTTTCCCAGCCCCGCCGCCCGCCAGGGCCACCAGACCCAGACCTTGGGGCAGATGTAGTAGATGACCGGCACTCCGCGCTTCCGGGCGCGTTTCGCCAGCCGCTGGTTGAAACCGCCGAAGTCCACGCAGACCAGGGCGTCGCAGCCCGTCAACGCTTTTTCCAGGGTTCCGAGCGCCCGGCGGACCTTCCTCAGCTTGGATAAAACCTCGGCGACGCCGATGAGGGCCAGGTCGCCGTAGGCGAGGTCCAAAAGGGCGCCGGCCTCAGCCAGTTTTGGTCCGCCCAGACCCCGGGCCAGAACACCGGGGAGCCTCTGGCGCAGTGAGCGCAGAAGCCCCGCGGCGTGCAGATCGCCCGAGGCCTCACCGGCGGAGAAGAGCAGGCGGTACGGACGGGTCATGGGCCGATGATAGCCCGGCGGGCAAAGGTGGTCAAATGCAAAAGAGGTTACCTGCTTATTTTAGACCAACCGCGGAATGTTTCCTACAGGTAGCTTAGCACGTTTGGATCGTTTAGGAGGAGCGCCTCCCCCTCGGTGCCAAAGACAAGGGGTTTTAACCCCTTGTCTCAACGTAGGGGC
>DAOVLG010000292.1 GCA_030631385.1 Candidatus Coatesiibacteriota bacterium
CCTGGAGATTCTTCGGAAGGATCTGCCCGCCGAGCGGTTCGAGGTTGTCCCCACGGGCTGTTTAGGCTTCTGCTCCGCTGAGCCCCTGGTCTGGATCGCGCGACCCGCCGAACCGGTCACCCTCTTCGGTGGGATCACACCCGATGACGCCGCCGAGCTCGCGCAGCGCCTCCTGGGCACAGAGGGGTGGCCGGAGAAGACGGTGGCCCACCTCCAAGGAGCCCTGGCCGAGGAGCGCACCTTCCGCGACAACCGCCACCTGTACACCGTCGAGGAGGTCGGGGGCGATTTCTACCCCTTCTTCCTGGACAAGCAGATGCGGCTCGTGACGGCGCACTGCGGCCTGTCGCGCCCGACCAACCTGGACGACTACCTGATGCGCACGGGCCTGCACACCCTCTTCATCCTCCTTCGCCACCTGACCCCCGAGGAGGCCCTCGCCATCCTCGAGGAGGCGGGGCTGGAATCCCGGATTACCGGTGAGTCGGTCATGCCCGTTTGGCATAACTTCGCCGGTACCAAAGGCGGGGTGATCCGCCTGGACCTCTCCGACGGAAGGGCCAATCCCTCCCCTCTCACCCGACGCCTTCTCGAGGGGATCCCCTTCCAGGTGCTCGAATCACTCCTTTTACTGGACCTGGTGACAAGAACGATGCGGGCCGAGATCGTCCTCCCCGAGGATTGGACGGACCTCCACCAAGAGACGGTTCCCACGGGGGAGCTGCGCCGACGTTACACCCCCAGGGGGAAACTACCCGAGGAGAACCTGCGAGCCGCCCTGGAAAGGCTTCAGGCGAACGATTTGGTGGGGGAGAACATCCTCGGAACGGATTTCTCCTGTACCGTAGAGCTCGTCAAAGAACCCTCCGGGGACTCAGAGGCGCTCGAGGTGGATCTTGAAACCGTCTTGAACGTGCCTGCGATAATGGAGATGGGCGGCGGGTGGTTCCGCGGCTACGGCCACGGCCGGCACCCCGGGACCAAGTGCCTCCTGGTGGGTGGACCGCTCACGGCGAAGGGCTTTCTGGAACTCAACCTGGGCACTCCGCTGGGCGACGTGGTGAACCTCATCTGCGGCGGCGGTAGTGAGGGACCCATTCTCGAGGCCGTCATCGGGGGAAGCGGAGCCGTACCGGCGGCGAAATTCGACTCCATCCTCGACCTCCCCGACTCAGAGCCGCTTCCCGGTCCGCCGAGCCTCGGCGCCCCCTCGCTGATCCACTTCCGGCTCACATCGGGTACGCCGAAAGAGAAGCCGGTGGCCACGGAGGAAACCGCGGAGGCAGCCCTCTCACCCCTCACCACCCTCCTCGCCCGCTACGGGGGGATCACGCCGCCCGCGGGGTTGCTTACGAGCGTGCTCCTGGGCTGGCGGATGCTGGGGCAACGGCTGCACATCCTGGTCCAGGGCGCCGGGGACGGGGCGGAATTCGTCTACGCCGGCCGGCTGGCCCAACACCTGAGTCGTGAGACGCCCCCCGAGATGGCCCGTTGGGCCTCGAACCTGGTCAACACCCTCCACTCCCAATCCTGAGCCAAGGGACAAGCGATGACGGATTACGAGGTGTCGTTCATCCTAAACGGTCGCGAGGTTCAGGCGCCGCCCGGGACCACCGTTCTCGAAGCCGCCCGGAAGCTGGGACACCCCATCCCGACCCTCTGCCACCATCCCCTCCTTGACAACGAAAACCGCTGCGGTATCTGCACCGTGGAGCGGGAGCCGGCGACCCTGATCCGGGCCTGCTCGACACCGGTGGAACAGGGGGCCGTGTACCACACCGCCTCCCCGGCCGTCGTGGCCCACCGTCGCGAGGTCGCCAAGCTCCTCCTCTCCCGCCACGAGCTCGACTGCCACGTCTGCGACCGTCACGGCGCGTGCGAGCTGGAGAAGCTCGTCGGGCAACTGGGCATCACCGACGGCTCCCTGGTCGGGCTGGCATCCAAAAGCTTCACCGATCGCACCTCGGCGTCGGTAACCCTCCACGGCAACCGCTGCCTCGCCTGCGGGCGCTGCATCACTCTGTGCAACGAGCTGGGCTGGGGAGCCCTCCGTATGGACGAGGAGCTGCTCCAGGCCCGTCCGGTGGATGAGCCGGGCCTGGCCGGACCCCGCTGCGTGAGCTGCGGCCAGTGCACCCTGGTATGCCCCAGCGGAGCCCTGGTGCCCCGGACGGCGGTGATGCCGGTGGAGGCGGCGCTCATGGATCGGGACCGCTACTGCGTGGCCGTATTGGAACCCGCGGCGGCGGCGGCCCTCATGAACGAGTTCGGGGTGAGCGCCCAATCCAGGCTCATCGGAACCCTGACCTCCCTGGGCTTCGCCGGGGTGATTGATTCCGCCTGGGGGGCGGATGCCTACCTCGCAAAAGTGGCCGACTGGCTCCACCGCAAGAATCCCCCCGTGGCCCTCGTCTCTCCCTGCGAGGCGGTGCGGCGCTACCTGCGCTTGAACCGGCCCGAGCTCACCGCCTGGATCCCCCCCGTACCCGGCCCGTCCCAAATCACCGCCTTCAACTGGCGACAGAAACTTTCCCCGGAGCTGGGTCTCGCACCGGGGCGCTGTTACCTCGTGCAGATCACCACGGGAACGGCCGCCAAGGAGGAGGTCCGGTGCCACTCGGCGGACCGCGAGCGGGGCCTGGACGCCTCCCTCACCGTGCGCGAGCTGAGCGGACTCATCCGCCGTCTCGGTCTGACACCGGAGAAGGCCAAGGCCCGGAGTTACACCCACCTGCGCGGCTCACGCCTGGGGATGATGCTCGGGGCTCCGGGGGCCGCAAGCGACGGCCTGGCGGTCGTCTGGTCCCACCGGAGCGGCTCCTCCCTCTCCGCCCTCATCGAGAAATTCCTCCCCCCCGAGGAGGAGGAACGGGAGATCGAGCTGCCGGATGGGGAAATGGCGCGGGTGATCGTCGCTCACGGTGGGAGCCGAATCAAAGGAGCCATCGAGGAGGCAGAAAAGCTGAGCGAAAAGAAGATGGCGTCGCGGATTCTTTTGGAGCTCTATACCTGCCCTGGCGGCTGCCTCGGCGGAGGAGGGCTCCACCATCTGGCCGGACCGGCCGAGCTCCAGCAACGCTACCAGGCGCTGGCCTTCCTCGCCGGCGGCGCCAAGTTCGATTACCCCCACCAGAACAAGCGCCTCAAGCGCTTCCACCCCGAACTCTTCGAGCCCATCGTGTAACAAATGTCTCCCTCTCCCCGTGGGAGAGGGTTAGGGTGA
>DAOVLG010000301.1 GCA_030631385.1 Candidatus Coatesiibacteriota bacterium
CGTGTACGCGGCAGATGCATTCAAACTACAACAAACTCTCGTCGCGAGGCTGGGGTCCAGCGCCGCGCGCTGGTGATTGGGGCGTTTGATACAGGTTTATGGTACCGCACGCGGCGAATAACTATGTATTTCTAACGATCCTCCTCGCGAAACTGGGGTCCAGCGCCCTGCGCTGGTTGAAACCCCTCGTCTTGGTGTGTGGCCGGAGCGACCAGTGGGAGCGAAATGCCGCGGCGCCGATTACAGGCCGTATTTCCGGCGCAGCTTCTGATACTCCCGCTCGACCATCCCCGTGCCGGCGTAGGTAGTGATTCCGTGCAGGAAAACACCCAGCCCCCAGCCCAACGTGGGCCAGAGAGCCCACCAGTGATACCAGGCTTTCGGGGTGACGTTCCACATCACGACGACGTTGATCACCCAGATGAAGACCATCACCGCGATGAAGACCAGAAGGTGGATCTTGAAGGCCACCCGGGCCTTGGCCTGCCTCCGCAGCCTCTTCTCCAGGTCAGGGTTCAACTTGTCGGTCAAGGTTCACTCCTCGTATTTACGCCTTAGTTTTTGTGTAACTGGTTTCGCTCGCGGGGAATAATTCTGCAAATGCTGAACACCCTCCTCTCGGAGCCGCGGTCCAGCGCCGCGCGCTGGCGGCCCGTGGAAGGGCCGCGCTACATCGGTTTGATGTAGGGGAGGGTCTGTTGACCCTCCCGCGGGCGGGGGCAGAGCCCCGCCCCTACGTTTGAGATACGTGCGTGTACATGATAAACAAGGGGTTGAAACTCCTCGTCTTGGTGAATAACGCGAGCGACCAACGGGAACCATTGGTTACGCGCCGCTCGCGGAGAAAGGTTATCGAATACGACCGATCCACCTCGCGATACCGGGGTCCGGCGCACTGCGCTGGGTGTTACCGGGTGACGACCAGGCGGGTGGTCAGGGAACATTCGCCCACACTCAGGCGGACGAAGTAGACTCCGGCTCCGGTGCCGGACACGTCCCAGGTAACGAGGTGATTGCCGGGCGCGGCGACGCCCTCCGCAAGGGTCTCCACCCGGCGGCCGGAGAGGTCGTAGACGGCGATCTCAAGCCCCTTGCCGGCATCGGCCGGTGAGATGGAGTAGGAGAGGGTGGCGCGCTCGCGGGCCGGGTTGGGGTAGGCCCCGGCGAGGGTCGTGCGCACGTAGCCGCCGGGCAGCTCGTTGACGGTCAGTGGACCGAAGGTGACCGCCTCGCCGTGGATGTCTATCACCTCGAGGTAGTAGCGGTCGCCCAGGGCCACGTCGGTTACCAGCCAGCGGGTGGCGTCGGCGGGGAGGAGACGGTCGTTCAGGCGCACCCGCTCATCTTCGCGTTCCCGGTGGAGATTCGCGCCCAGGAGCTCTTCGCCCGGTGTCCACGCGAGCATTATCCCGTCGCTGGCGTCGTCGTAGTGGAAGTCGGTGACCAGGGCGCCCAGCTCGAGGACCTCGATGTCCTCCACGTTGCTCCAGCCGCCCCAGGTGAACTCGTTCCCGCCGCGCACGCGGTAGTAGTAGACGCCCGGATCGCGGCCCGTCACGTCGTAGGAGGTCTCGGTCAGGTCGTCGGCCAGCACCGTCACCGTCTCGTAGGTGTCCACGGGGTGGATGTCGTCGAAGTAGATGCCCCCGTAGTGGTAGTAGGTGTCGGTCACGTAGCGGAAACGAATGTAGCACGAGCCGTCGGTGTAGTCGTCCAGGGAGTGGTTGAACTCGTACCAGTCGGTGCGTACTCCGGAGAACATCTGCAGGCGGTCCCAGACGACCCCGTCCGCCGAGGCCTCGACGTAGGCGTAGTCGTAGCCGGTCTCGATGTTGTACCGGGTCCAGTAGGAGAGCTCGTCGTCCTCCTGGACCGACAGCGGGTTGGTCGTGGTCATCTTGGCCGTGTAGCTGTCCTGGTCGCCGGACCAGAAGCAGTAGCTCCCCTCGTGGGGGCTGATGGTGGAGAGCTCGAAGTTCGTGTTGTCCCAGTTGTCGAAGCCCTCCTCGGCGCCGTCGGTCACCCGCTCGTAGCCGGTCATCTCGTCGAGCTGGTAGAACTCGAGCACTCCGTGTTCGTACTCCGGTTCGGTCCAGCTCACCGTGTAATCACCGTCGTCATCGGTGTCCATGGGGTCTATCACCGGGGGCGGGAGGGGGCAGATCATCTCCGGATCGGCCGCTAAGAGGCAGAGGTCGAGCATCGCGCCCAGGTTCTTGTCGAACTGAACCTGCACCTCGCTGTAGGGCGGCTGGAACTGGGTGCCCATCTCGAAGGTGAAGCCGAAGAGCGGCTCGTTGAGAAGGCCGTCGCCGTCGCTCAGGTGGCTGCCGTACTGCCAGTCGTCGGCGTCGCCGTTGGTGTTGTAGAGCATGTAGCCCGGCTTAGGGGCGTAGCCGTTGTAGCCGGCGAAGTGCTCGGCCATCGGGGCGTAGATGTAGTTGTGCTCGGTCACCTCGTCTATGTAGCCCCAGGGGTAGAGGACGAGCTGGCCATGGGTGTGGAAGTTGATGGCTGTGACCACGGGATTATCGTTGTTGGACCGTGCGGAGTAGAACTGCATCAAGGCCTGGTTCTCCGGCTCGGAGCCCGGCGACGGACCGCGGTAGGTGTACGAGCTGGGATCGGGGCTGGAGCCCCAGTCGTCGTAGCCCCACTGGTAGGTGTAGTTGCGGTTGTTGTCCACGCCGTAGATGCCGCCGCCGTTGTCCCGCCGGTTCTTGCGCCAATGGTAGTAGAAGTTCCGCACGTACTCGTAGCCGTCCGGGTTCACCATCGGGACGATCCACACCTCGCGGTTGTCCACGATCTCGGTCACCGTGATGTTGACCCCATAGTTCTCGCACAGGTACACCAGGTTCAGGATATCCTTCTTGAAGCACGAGCCGCCAAACCCAATGCTGGCCTTGAGAAATTTCGACCCGATGCGGCTGTCGGTTCCAATGGCGTGCGCCACTTCGCCGACGTCGGCCTCGGTGGCCTCGCACAGGGCGGAGATGGCGTTGATCGAGGAGACGCGCTGCGCGAGAAAGGCGTTGGCCGTGAGCTTCGCCAACTCGCAGGACCACAGGTCAGTGGTGATGATCCGCTCGCGCCGAACCCAGTGCGTGTAGATTTCTACGATCTC
>DAOVLG010000167.1 GCA_030631385.1 Candidatus Coatesiibacteriota bacterium
CACGCTGGACCGCAGTACCGCGGGGAGAGGTTTAGCCAATTCGTAAACAACCGCCGCGAGCGGACCCGGATAGACTGATAAATACTTAACCAGCGTAGCACGCTGGACCGCAGTACCGCGGGGAGAGGTTTAGCCAATTCGCAAACAACCGCCGCGAGCGATAGCGTTATTACATTCTCCCCTGCGGAGCTGCCCCTCCAAGACCGGGGGGATGGGGGATAAAACAAGTTTCGAAATTATACACGTTACCGTACACGGCGGTGAATTACAGAGTACAGTTGATTCCCCTCGCGACTGTGCCCCCCTAAGGGGGGTGGGGGAAATAAACAGGTGTCGAGATTACAATAAGTACCGCACGCGGAGATAGGTTAAGACATACCAATAAATCTTCCCCGCGACTGTGCCCCCTCAAGAATGAGAGGGTTGGGAGAGTTGAGGGCCCCATCGTCTAGTGGTTAGGACACCGCCCTTTCACGGCGGCAGCACGAGTTCGATTCTCGTTGGGGTCACCAAAAAAAGAGGGGAGAGCCAAGGCTCTCCCCTTAAATGCATGTTGTCATTACCACTCAGTCACCTTGATCATACCCCAGGAGAGGGATTCAACGGGGAAGGGATCGGGATGGAGCTCTAGAAGGGGCCCGTCGTCAGTCTCGCGGCTCATAAATGCTAAGTCTTGCCAATGTGGGTAGAAAAGATTAGCCACGACTAGAATCATACCGTAATTATCTGAAGGATTGTCAACCCACTCCTGGATAACTGATCCATCCAATTCTAATTCTACTTCCTCAGCCCACTGAATCCAGTCATAAAATAGAACCTTTTCAAGGTCGTAGGCCGGTTGATTATTCCAAGTTATCGTGGACTCCTCCCAGCTATCTGTCACCTTGTATGCCGCTAACATTCCACTTTCAAATCCTGTCCAATATAAATGTAGCCTAAGTAAACCGTATTCTATGAATGTATGTGGATGTATATTAGAAAGATCGAAATGGATAAAGGAGCGATATTCAACTTCATCATCTTCGTCCATCCAAACACTTAAATAGTCTGAATGTCCAAATTCACCATCCGGCGAATAGCTACGAACCTCCGCATCGGCGTCGGCTTCCCAATAGGTAATATTCGCCAGGCCCGCCGCAACCAGCAGACATACCCCGGCCAGCACAGCCTTCATACTTTCCTCCTTATCTTCACCAACTACTAATATACACCTATTTTTGCGTCTGTCAAGGTGTATTAATAAAACCGGGGGTGCGGCCCCCGGTTATTCAAAGGATATGTTAGTCTGTGCAGGTTGGCTACCGGTCCTGGGCCTCGTCACGCTCCTGGTTCCAGAGGACCCAGTCGGTCAGCTCGAGGGGGTCGTCGGCGGTAAAGGCGCCCTTCTCGACGATCTTGCCGTCGGGACCGACGATGATCTGCTGCATACCGGTGATGAGTTGGAGGCGCCACTCCTCCTCGGTGACCTCGTATGGTCCGGCGACCTCGTGGGGTCCGACCACCTCGTGCCGTCCCTCGCCCTCGCCGCCCACGCTCTCGGTCTCCCAGAAACCGGGGCCGAGGATGGCCATCATCGGGTCCCAGAGCTCCACGGCACCGGAGTAGACGCGCAGCATGGTGGTGCCGTCGCCGGCGACGTTGACGCGGTAGGTGGTGCCACGGCAGGCGGTGCCCATGATGTCCGAGGTGATGACGAAGGATTCGTCGTCGCCCAGGCCCTCTACCGCGGCCCAGATGTCCCCCTCCTCCACCTGGAAGAGGGTGTCGTTGTAGCCCTCGCGGCTTTCCTCGAAGAGCTTGACCACGTCTATCGTTGTGCGCGGGGCAAGGCGGATCACGCTCGCTTCGTTCAGGGTCAGCTCGGCGCGGGATTCCACGTAGGTCCGGACCTTGTAACCCTTGGTGACCTTGGAGTTCAACAGGGCCTGCTCCCACTCCTCGAGCTCGACCTGCTTCTTGACGACCTCGCCGTCCACGTAGGTGAAGATCGCCTCGGACTCGGAGTCCTGGGCGTAGAGGATGCCGGCGGCGAGGGCGACGGTGATGAAACCTAGAATACCAATCGCACGGCGCATTCGGAACCTCCCGGTTTGGGCAAGGCGCGCGGGGCCTTGAAATCCGGGTTTTCGGCTTGAGGGAAAGTTAGGTAAGTATAGCGCAAATCGGCCCCCGTTTCCAGGGGCTGATTTGGATGACGGGGCTTGCGCCGAGTCCAGCTCGGAACGAGGCCGCCGAACCGGTTGTCTAGAACTTGAGCTGGAGCTGGGCGATGAGGCTCGTGTCGTTGTCCGCGCCTGAATCCTCGGGCAGCCAGTAGGTGAAGTCGAGCTGGAGCTTGGCCCAGTGGGACTCGGTGAAGAAGAGGTTGACCCCTCCGGTCACACTAGCCACCGCGTCGTTGTCGGTGTCGGAGTTCGGGTCGTAGGAGTCGTAGCGGGCGCCGATCTCGACCATGTTCAGGAGATCGCCGCCAACCTGGAGTCTCCCCAGGGCGCCGATGTTGTAGCTCGACCACGAGACGTCATCCACGCCGGGGATGTTGGGATCGTCCACCTCGGAGAGATTCCAGGTCCCCATGCCGTACTCGCCCCCGACCCAGAAGTAATCGTGATCGTAACCCGCACCACCACCGTAGGCCAGTTGATCAAAGGTGTCGGTGTAGATCACCGGGTTGTCCGGATCGGTCAGATCGGTGTAGGAGTAGGTGTAGTCGTTGCCGAGGTAGAGGTAGCCGCCGACTTTCAACCCGGCGATCGGGACGGTATCCAGGTAAACCGCGTAGTCCATGGTCCCGGCGACGGTCCCCGCGGTGTAGCCGAAGGCCCCGCCGTAGTTACCGTCGAAGAGCCCCAGTTTAAGGTTCAGCCAGTGGGTGAGGGCTGAATCCCCCACTACCTTGACCTCGGCGATCAGGCCGTCGCGAAAGTGGGGGGCGGTGTTGGCCAGGGCGGCGCGCTCGACGAAGGGCAGCGTGGTGCCTGAGGTGAGCCACTCGAGACTGAAAGGGGCCTTCATCCGACCGAGATGGAGATGGAGTAGATCCAAGGGTTTGAAAGAGCCCGAGAACTCCAGCAGGTCGGCCCCGGCGGCATTACCCTGATTGGTGAAATCGGTGCCGAGCTTGAAGGACCAGTAATCGGTCACGTCGCCCTTGACGTAGAACCGGGCGCGCTTGAAGGAGAAGTCGCCGCTGGCGGAGCCGTTCTCCGGGAAGAGCTGGGTGAAGCGGAACTGGACGAAGCCGGCGATTTTCACCTTGGCCCAGTCGGTTTCGACGAGCTCCACGTCGGCGAACGCCGCGGCGGCGAGCATCGTCAGGATAAATATTGCCAGAAAGCTACGCAAGGCTCTCTCCTTCCATTTTTTAGTGGTTGAAATCTCCCTCGCGTTTTTCCTAGAAAAACGATAGATTACAGTCATCACCCCGCTCTGTCAATAACCGCCTACTCGCCGCGGTTGCGCAGGCAGGCCCCGTATGATAATCTCCTCGGCGAATAAACACAAAGAGACCCGCCTTGCTCCACCGTCACGACAGAGTCACCGCCGCCGTCCTGGTCGCCGGCGACCTCGTGCTCTGTTACGCCGCCGTGGCGCTGGCCTATCAGATCCGCTTCGGCTGGAAGATCGGTGGCAGTCTCTTCGGTCTCCCGGATAACATCCCCAGCTTCTTCGCCTACCTGCCCTTCGCCATCGCGGTTGTGATTACCACGGTTGCGGTCTTCGCCGGTAACGGCCTCTACACCCGCCGCCGACTCCACGGCCGCTACGGCGAGTTCTTCGCCATCGTCAAGAACGTCACCCTGGTGCTTCTCATCGCCTACGGGGCCAAGTTCATATTCCAGACGGCGTCGCTTTCGCGATGGTTGATGACCTTCTTCTGGGCGATAGACATCATCCTCGTCGGCGTCTTCCGCGCCGTGGTAAGGCGTGTGGGGGAACGCGTCCGCCGGCGAGGGGTGGACCTCCGCCGGGTGGTCATCATCGGCGCCGGGTCTCTGGGGCGGAAGGTGGCCGAGAAGCTGGCGGCGCACCCCGAATATGGCTACGAACTGAAGGGCTTCCTGGGCGATACCGATAGCAACGGCATTGAACTCCTCGGGGGGTACGAAGACCTGGAGCGGATCCTCGTCGAGAAACGCCCCGACGAGATTTTTATCGCTGTCCCAGCGAAGGACCATCCCCGCCTCCTCGGGTTTTTCGACGCCTGCGAGCACGAGGGGATCAACGCCTCGGTCGTACCGGACCTGATGGAGATGCTCATCGGGCGTTCCATCAACCGGGCCCAGATCGAGGATATGGACGGCATCCCCCTGATCGGTGTGCGCCAGGTGCCGCTCCTTTCATTGTGGAACCGGTTCCTGAAACGGGGTTTCGACCTGGTCGTCTCCATCCTCATCGTGATCATCCTCAGTTGGTTCTACCTCCTCGTGGCCCTCCTGGTACTCGTTTCCAGCCGGGGACCGGTCATCTTCAAGCAGCGCCGGATCGGTCTCGAGTTGCGCGAATTCACCCTGTATAAGTTCCGCACCATGTACGTACAGTCCGAAGAAACATCGGACACGATCTGGACGGAGAGGAACGACCCGCGTGTGACCCCCGTCGGCCGCTTTCTGCGTCGCTTCTCCCTGGACGAGCTGCCCCAGTTCTTCAACGTCATCCGGGGGGATATGTCAATCGTCGGCCCGCGGCCCGAGCGACCTCACTTCGTCGAGCAATTCAAACAGAGCGTGCCGGGCTTTTTGGTCCGGCAGCAGGTCAAAACGGGCATTACCGGCTGGGCTCAGATCAACGGACGCTACGACATGTCCATCGCCGATAAGTTGGAGTACGACATATACTACATCGAGAACTGGTCTTTGGCCTTCGACCTGCGGATCATTTTAGAAACCCTCTGGCGCGTGATACGGGGCAAGGGGGCGTACTGAGTCTGATGTTCAATACTGACGTAAGGTTTATCTAACCGGAGGCTTGCCTTGAGGTGTTTATTGCCGTTATTGACGATCATTCCCTTCACCGCCTTGGCGGCGCTGCCGGCGGCCACGGTGCCCATTGACCACTGGGCCTACGAGGAGGCCGATCGCCTGATCGACCGGAGCCTCTGGCCGGGGGATCACGTCTCGGAGCGCCCGTGGGATAGGGCCTACTTCGCCTCCTGTGCGGGGAGGATCTCCGAGGACGTCGAGCGGGGCGACCTCTGGCTCCCCATCTCGACCCGGGGGATGCTGGAGCGCCTTCTGGAGGAGTTCGAGCCCGAGGTGGCCCTCTGGCGTCGAGTACGCGGCCCCGCCGACG
>DAOVLG010000298.1 GCA_030631385.1 Candidatus Coatesiibacteriota bacterium
AACTGCTCCTCGGTGATGCTCATCGGCAGGTTGAAATCGAAGATCACGTAGGCCGGCGGGAAGCCGCTGGTGGTGACGTCGGAGGCGAGGATGTGCCAGGCGAACCAGGCCGCCTCCTCCCAGCCGTACTGGGGAACGATGTAGATGGGGTCGGTGGTCACGGCCATCACCCGGCCGGGAGCGGTGCGGACGACGGCGGTGTCAACCCCGTGACGTGGCCCGACGAGCACCTCGGGCCGGACCGCGCCCAGGGAGGGGTAGATTACCGTGTTGAAGAATTTTCGCGAGATCTTGCCGATTGCAGGGAACTTGACTGTCATTCGTCCTCCATTCGCCCGTTATTATCGTGTCAAAGCTGCGCATCATTATAGCACCGGGTTTCGTCTGTTTATCAACCTACGCGGCCGGTTTTTCTATACAAAAAGGGCCGCAACAACGGCCCCGACCTCCACCGTTTGGGTGGATTCTCACCGCATCTCCAGACCGACGACCCGTCCGTCGTCGGGGGAGAAGATCAGCCTGTACACCGTGCCGCAACTATGGCACCGCTCCTCCTGGCTCTCCTCACCGGTGGCCTTGAACAGGAGCTGGGTGAAGCAGTTCTCGTTGGCGCAGCGGAAGACGACCCGAGTCCCCATTCCCGTAGCCTGGGCCACCACCTTGCCGTCTTTTATGACCGGGATATCGTTAAAGGAGGACATCTGCGTATCCTTCTTTTTATCAACACGTTAACAACAATCCTTACTATTTTAGCATAAAACGGCGCGCCGGTGCAAGGGCGCGCCAGAGCGCCGGATGAATTTGTTTAGAAACAGACGCCCACCTCGATTCCGAACCCCAGGCCCACCGGCGACTCCTCCAGCTCGAACTCCCAGGTCTGGCCGTCCACCTTCCGCTCCACCTTGTCGGCGGTGTTCAGGTGTAAGTCAAGGCCGAAGCCGACGAAGAACGTCTCCGAGATGCGATAGTCCACGCCTATGCCGGCGTCCAGGCCGAAGCCGCCGGTGTTCTTGTAGTCGATCTCGTAGTTAACCCAGGGATTATCTACTTCTAACGTGGCGCTCAGGGACCCGTAACCCGGGGCGACGAAGAGCCAGGGCCGCCAGGGGCTGCCCGTCGGGATGGCGTACTTGAAGCGCGCCCCGATGACGAGGTCTGTCCATCTATACGCACCCTCTAAAGTGTAATCATCGAGACGAAAGGTGTCGGTGTTAAACAATCCACCGAAGTACGGCCCCGCGGTGAATCCGGGGAAAAGCCACAGGTCGAAGCTGAAGCCGAATCCCCACATGACACCCTGGTCGGGGTCCCAAAGCATGTCAGGTTGGTAGGGGCGATACAGCGGGAAGAGCAACCGCGGTGCGACGGTGAAGCCGAAGCCGACGGCCAATGCCTGGATCATCAGAAAGAGTACGCAAACGACGATTACCGGACCACGCATGACTCACCGCCGATTCAGAAGACAAAGCCCAGGTTTACCCCGGCGCCCAGGGCCATGGCGGTGTCGGCCAGGACGCCGTCCCCCTCCGAGCCCACTCCGACACCGTTCAGGCGGAACTCGCAGGAGAGGCCCACACTGAAGTAGTCCGACATGTACAGGTCGAGGCCTAGCCCGGCCTCGAGGCCGTAGTTCCCCCCGGAGGACTCGGTCTCGACGGCTTCCTCGCCGGCTCTCTCCTCGGTGACAGAGAGGTCCAGCAACAGGTAGCCTCCGGCAATACGGAGCCAGGGGCGGTAGCTGCCGTCGGTGATGAAATCGTAGCGCGCGCCCAGACCGAACAGCAGTTCGGTCCAGTCGTAGGTGTAGGTGATGTCGTAGTCGGAGTACGGGTCGTCCAGGCTGATCTCGTCGGTGAAGAAGACGCCCGAGGCGTAGGGTCCCAGGGCGAAGCCACCGCCGAGGTACAGGTTGAGCATGAAGCCGAAGCCGAACTGCACGCCGGTCTCCACGCTCTGTTCCCAGACGCCCTCGAAGCTGTAAATATCGCTCAGGGCGAACAGTCCGCGCGCCGAGAGGGTGACGCCCAGCTCCAGCGCCGGCGCGGTAACTGCAAGAAGGGCGAGGATAATCACGATCCGTCTCATGCAAACCCCTTTGTTAACGTACTTTGAAAGAATACCACAACCCTTTCCCCTATGTCCCCTCTCCCCTTTGGGAGGAGGTAGTCGCCCACGGGTCAGGGTGCGGGGGGCTTCCTTATGTCACCTCTCCCCTTTGGGGGGAGGGCTAGGGAGGGGGGATACAAGGGGTTTTAACCCCTTGTCTTTATTGCGGTAGAGGGATCCGCGCCCCTACGAAAACCTCGCTCAACGCTAATGTAGGGCGGGGATTCCATCCCCGCCGCCCTTCGTCAGAAAAGGAAACCCACGCTAACTATCCCGCCCAATGCCTGGGGTGACTCGTTCCACTCCTGTTCCGCGTGTTCTTCGTCTAAATCATCCCAGATGACCTTGCGGACGTTGCTGTAGTGGTAATCTACGCCGACTCCAATGTATATGATCTCCCCGAGCGGGAAATCCACCCCCAGAGCAGCGTCCAGGGCGAAACCTTCACCCTCGCTGTTGTACTCATGCACGTAGGTATCACCGTGATAGGTAAACTCATTCCTTCCCGAATTGGTAAAGTCCGTATAACAAGCGGCAATCCGCAACCAGGGGTTTATCCCCCCAGGATTGAAACCGTAGCTGATACCGATGCCATACATCAGCTCGTTGGTGGTGATTTCAGATTCCTGTTTAATATCAAAAACCTCGTCTTCATACGTGGACTTATCAACGCGGAACATCCCACCGACATATGGTCCGACGGCGAACCCTTCGAAGAGGTAGGCGTCGAACATGGCCGAGAAACCGTACTGCATCCCCAGGGTCCAGTACTCGTCAACATATCTATGAACGGCTGGTAAATCGGCGCTCCGAGCCGACCGCCCAAGCTTACTCCGAATTGAACCGCCCCCGTCGCGACAACGACGACGAGCATACAGATAACGATAGCCTTACACATTCGCCCTCCTATCAGGCATACGACGCATTACCTAGAATGAGTGAACGGCGGCCCGCAGAGGATTTGCCTTCGGCCGCAGATACATCCTACGGGACCGCCCTACGTTTGCCCCTTACCCTAACCCGTGGGCGACTACCCCTCCCCAGAGGGGCGAG
>DAOVLG010000219.1 GCA_030631385.1 Candidatus Coatesiibacteriota bacterium
AAGAAGCCATACATCGTACTTGAGGCCTACAAGATCAGGACGCTGGAGGAAATGGTCCTGCTCCTACTGAACCAGGGCTACGTCCCCCTCGGAGGCGTCTGCGTGGTGTCGAGGGCTCCGATTGGGATGCTCGGCGGCGAGTCGATTTTCTACCAGGCCATGGTCTTCAACGAGGTCTAAACCGATGAGATTCGCCCCTTGAGAGGGTGATCGAAAGGAGCGCAAGGCATGGAACTCGAATACATGCTCGGTGAGCTGAGGGACGGGGACCCTGGGGACGGGCAATTCTACGTGGGCGAGATCCTAAAACGGATCAATGCTCTGAAGAAGGAGCGGGACGCTTTCCAACTTGACCGGGACCTTTTCGTTGAGGGAAGCGCGGAATGGGAAGAGGAGTGTCTTGGCCTCCGGTCCCGCCTCGCCTCCACCAATGCGCTACTCAAGGAAGCTTTCGTTGAGGGTGTATTAAAATGCGGTACCAGCGAAGAACTCGCACTCATTTGGTGGGAAGACAGCGCGGCCCTCGCCGAACGGACCCGGGAGCACGGGGAGGGCCACCATCAGCCCCCGATCCTGCCGGACGAAGAGCTGGTCCGGTGGCAGCACGAAGACACGGGAAGAATGACCGAACTCCCAATCGGGAAAAATCCTGGACCCCGGTGGTTTCAGATTCCAGACCATACCGAACCGAGCGAGGACCTCAAGGCCGCGGTGGAGCGCCGAATCAAGTCGATCATGTTCAAAGTGAATGACCATGCCCAGGCTGCGGAAGATCAAGATTCAGTCGAGCGAGCCGCGCTATGGGAAGTGATCAAGATGGAAGTCCAGAAGCTCGTGGAATCCGGTTTGAAGTTCGCTGGCGAGGGGCCATTGGCCGCGTTGGAAAAGAAAATCATGGGGCCCGTCGAGTCGGTCCCGGGGACGCCGATCCAGGAGACGCCCGAACAGAAGGAATTGAGGGAAAAGATTTCCACGGAGGTGACCGAGGCGGTGGTCCAAAACGTGATGGATGCGAGCTATGAGCCTGAGCGGGTCGAGATCCCGATAAAGTTCCCTTCGGGGATATACCACTGCCGCCCGGAGGTCGTCTGCCTTTGCGGTTCAACCCGCTTCGCGGACCACCACGCCGTGATGAAGTGGGAGCTGGAGAAGCAGGGGAAGATAGTCTTGATGATCAACTATCTTCCGGCCTCATACGCGAAGGAGAAGGGTTGGGAGCCCCACCATATCGGCGAGCAGGCTGGTCTCAAAGAGCATCTGGACGAGCTCCATCTCCGGAAGATCGACATGGCCGATTCCGTCTTCGTCCTGAACGTGGGCGGTTACATCGGGGAGAGCACGGCGGCCGAGATCGAGTATGCGGAGAAGCAGGGAAAGCCGGTTTATTACCTTGAGGGCTGCGGTTCAAACGAGGACGAGGAGGAAGGATGATCCTCCGGGATTGGCTCGTCGATTTCTGCATCTGGAGAATGGAGGCAGCCGATGAGCGAAGAGCCCTTTTCTGGCACGGCATGGGATGCTGGGTATTGAGTTGGTAAGGGGAGGAAGGATGACAGAGGAAACGAAGGCAGAACCGAAGAAGGTCTGCCCCTTCTGGGGAGGGCACGATTGCGTGAAGGAACGATGCGTCCTCTGGAGCTGGAGGCACGACAGCGCGGGAGGTGCATTCGAATGCGCTTTTACCGTAATCGCGGAGTCGCTTTCGAAGATTGAGCAGGGCGGGATCGATATCCAGAACCACTACTGAAAGGCGAAGCGATGGGCGAAGCGAAAGAGGGAAAGATCGTCGTGCAGGTACATGTCGAGGATCCCCCGCCCCCGGCGGAGGCTTGACTCCCCGCGGAGCGGGGGTCATGATGGAATTGTTCGATTCGAGGAGGACCCGTGGGAAAGAAGAAGAAGGCCAAGCCCATCGAGAAGAAGAAAATGTCCCGCGCCGAGATCCAATACCGGGCGGGGCTCCGCAAACTCGCCAAGCTGCTCCGGAAACGGGAAAGGCTCCTCGATCGGCTCCACGCCACCGTTCTCGACGAGAGCATTCTCGAATGGGAAACGGCCACAACTATCGAGAGATTCCTCCGCGAACAGAAATAGGGGCAAACCGTGCCGGGAAAAGAAGTTGAAACTGCCGAGTACGCCGCGATGCTCGCCTACTTCATCTCGGGCGCCAACTTCTCAGAAGTCGGAAGGGCATTCAAGAGGCATCCTTCGACCGTCCGCAAATATGCCGTGGAGAATAACTGGAAGGCACTGAAGGCAAAGGCGCGGCGGAAGGCGGCTCGGCAGGCGCAGTCGTCGGCGACGGACGAGCTGGCGGAGATCCTGAAGATCCAGCGGAACCTCCGGAACGCGATCTGGAACAAGATCGCCAAGCGGATCGGGAAGGACGGGAAGGGGCCCCTGGGGATTCCGGAGTCGGAGGAGATGGCCACGCTGTTGCAGACGATGCGGGACCAGCTGAAGGTCCTGGGGGTGGACGAGCCCGGGGGGGGGACGATCCACTCGGAGAGGACGCTGATTCTGATGGAGATGCCGGTAGGGAAGCGGAAGGAGATCGAGCGCAAGCTCCTGGAGGACCTGGGGATGGTGGACCCGGCGGAGATCGTGGAGGCCGAGGTCGTGGAGGAGGAATGAGACCCCCCGTCGAGGAATGGGAGAAGCAGGCGAGGGAGGGCTGCAACGGCCCCAGGAAGCGGTTGGAGCTGATCACCTACCTCCGCGAATTGGAAGGGGCGATCGTTCAGTGGGCGGAGGGCGGCCCTTTGGGACCGAGAAGAGGCGAGGCGACGAAGGCCCTGCACGTCATCGCCGCACGAATCCCGAAGGAGGAGTAGCGATGCTGGATCCGACCTGGGAAGGGGAGAACGATTTCCTGGGATGGGACCTTTGGGACCGGTACCTTCAGGAGGAGTGGTGAAACTTCAGGAGCAATTCAAGGCCATGAAGACGGCGTGGTGTATCAGGTTCGAGATGCTTGAGGAGTTGGGCCTTGGTGTGGACCTCCACGTAGGCCCGTTTCAGGGATGGATCCGGATTTCTTGGCCTCTCTTCAAGGAGCGCGAGGAGTGAAAGGTACCAGAATTCCCCGGGCGGTGACAGCCACAACGGCAAAAGAGGCCCCCGAGAAGCCCAAATATCCCGCCAGCATGGATGTTCCGGAGGGCTGTTTGGTGATTTTCGTGGTTCTGGCGGCAGCCATTTGGCGTACCCTCGGTAATTAGCCCGTCTCGTAACCGAAAGGAGCGAAAATGAATTCCCCAAGCGAAACGAAGAAGCCAAATCCGATGGTGACCAGGATGTCCTGGGAGACCTTCCGGGATCACGGCCTGCTCTGGTGGGTCAATCGGGTCCTCCATCTTCTCGGCTGGGCGATCGTCCTCGTCATTGAGGAGGATGGGAGGATCACGGATGCCTATCCTGCCCGGGTCCGGTTCCGGGGCTTCTGCGAAGCCGACGAGACTGACGGCTTCCGCAAGGTGACTCGATTCATCGCGGCTCACCCCGACGAGCTGATGGAGGAGGCGGAGGAGCCTTGAGAAATATCTTCTTCCGTTTCTGGTCTTTCTTCACCGGCGCCGGAGTGATCAAGCCGGGGCTCCCCCCTGGTGGGTGCGTCTGGAAGTGGGACCTGTTCGAGCAGGATTGGGTCCCGGTCGTCGACCCGGACCGGGATAACTTTCTGAGGAAGGATTGATTCCCCGCGCAGTCGGGGGTAACATGAACACCTCGAATCTCTTTCAGCCTTTCGAAAGGAGGCCCCGGATGAACAGGATTCTCATGTTCGCTCTACTCGCCGTCTTCGCTCTTCTCATCTCTTTCCTCAGCGCGGAGACCCCCCTCCACCTCGATGCCGTGGTCGAGTCCACCCTGGACGTGGGATCGGACAAGCCCCTCGCCATGGAGTCCATCGAGGTTTTGGTGATGGTCTTCCACGACGCGGAACTGCCTGAACGGGATGAACAATTATCCCTGGGCGTTGCGGTCAGAGACCTGATGTACCTCACTACGAACAAGGCCACGGCGGTCGAAAGGGGCGGGAGAGACGCCATCCGACCCGGCGGGTTCGCCCGCCTCCTATAGCTGCGAAGAGAAGTAACCGCCAACCACGAACCCCGGCCCCGCGCCGGGGTTTTTATTTCGCTTCTGGTGCATCAAAGGTTAAGTTGAGGTAGACAGATGAGGAGGTTTCATGTGGCTTGAACTTGGCGAACCTGATCAGCAGAAGGGAACCTGGAAGCGCATGACCCGCGACGGCGAGCCCACGGTCCGGATCTCCTGCCCCGTCTGCGGTCTGGCCGCGACTCTCGATCCCCATCCGACCTCGGGACACGTCGTCCACGAGGACGGGTCGGTCACGCCCTCG
>DAOVLG010000497.1 GCA_030631385.1 Candidatus Coatesiibacteriota bacterium
CGTGGTCATCGGGGTTGGCGGAGGTGGGGTGCCGGTCATCCGGCGCGCCGATGGTACGTACCACGGGGTCGAGGCGGTTATAGACAAGGATCTGGCCAGTGCCTTGGCGGCCCGATTGCTGGGTGCCGAGATGATGGTTCTTTCGACCGACGTCAGCCACGTGGTCCTCCACTACGGCCGACCGGAGCAGCACGACATCGGACAGGTAGGCGCCCGGGAGATGGGCCGGTACGCGCAAGATGGACACTTCCCCCCCGGCAGCATGGGTCCCAAGGTGGAGGCGGCCCTCGAATTTTTAAAAAACGGGGGTGAGCGGGTTGTAATCACCGATCCGGCACATCTGGCCTCGGCGGTAGCCGACCCGAGGATCGGCACGAGTATCACGCCGTAGAATCCTCATATGGGGTGGTCGGACTTACACTCCCACCCTCCAACCTGTACACCTCCCCCCTGATTCCCAGGTTGCCGAGGTCCTGCGGGAGCGCCGTCACGATCAACTGCCCCACCCGTCGCCTGAGGGCGGGTAACAACCGCCGGTTGGTCAGCTCGTCCAGTTCCGAGGCCACGTCGTCAAGGAGAAAGATCGGGCGGGTGCCGGTGTGCCGGGCGAGAAACTCGGCCTCGGCCAAGCGCAGGGCCAACGTGGCGAGCCGCAACTGCCCCCGGCTGGCGAATCTACGCAGATCAACCCCGTCCAGACTCAGCTTTAGGTCGTCGCGGTGGGGACCCACCGTCGTGTGTCCCCGGCGTCGGTCCCTCTCCCTGTGCTGTTCGAATATCCCCTTAAAGGTCTCAACGAGCCTCTCAGCCGTCAATCGGGTTTCCTCTAGACTGGATTCGTAACCCAGGCGTAGATCGTGCTCCCGCTCGGTGAGCTCGGCGAAAATGGGGTGGATGAATCCGGTCAGCTCATCAACGACGTTCTGCCGGAGGGCCGTGATCCGACCGGCCGAGGCGGACAGGGGTACCTCCCAGGCCCTGATCTCCTCGGGGTTGTACTCCTCGGACCGCAGTGCGGCGTTTCGCTGGCGCAGGGCCTTGACGTACTCTCCCACCGACCGGGTGTAGGAGGGTGAGATCTGACCCAGTAACAGGTTGAGGAACCGCCGCCGCCGACCGGCGTTGCCCCGGATGGTGTCAAGGTCCTCGACGGTGAAGCAGCAGACGACCAGTTTGCCCAGCAGCTCCGAGAGGCGGCTGCAGCGTTCACCGTCAACGGCCGCCTGCTTCCCCTCGGGATTGTAGAGGACCGCCAGCTCGTTCTTCTCGCCCTCTCTATCCAGGCTGGCGCGGATTGAAAAATGCCTGGCCCCGTGTCGGACCAGGTCCCGGTCGTCGGCGAAGCGGAAGCTCCGCACCGTACCCACATAGTAGACGGCCTCCAGCAGGCTGGTCTTGCCGCTGGCGTTGGGTCCGACCAAAGCCAGCTCCCCGGCCTCGGTCCGGAAGCGGAGACGTTCGAACAGGCGGAAGTGGTCCAACTCCAAGCCGGTCAACCGCATGCCGGCAGTATATCACACCGCCCGGGGGGTTGAGGATAA
>DAOVLG010000502.1 GCA_030631385.1 Candidatus Coatesiibacteriota bacterium
CGGTGCCCATCGTCCTCTTCAACCCTGAGTGCGAACCGATGGGTGGTGGGTACACCGACCGCGAGGGGTGCCTCAGCCTTCCGGATATCTTTGTACGCATCGCCCGCTACGGGAAGCTGAAATTACGGGCGCTGGGTATCGGGGGTGAAAAGGTCGACCTCGAGCTCGAGGGGTTTGCCTCCCGGGTAATCCAGCACGAGGTGGACCATCTGGACGGGGTTCTCATGGTGGATCTTTTGGGTAAGGCCCAGCGGATGCTGCTCCACCGGAAGCTGAGGGCCCTGGACGCCCGGACGAAGCGGGGATGGCGCAGGATCATTCCGGACGGTGTGGTGGAGTGACCGGACCCCGGATAGTCTTTTTCGGTACACCGCAGATCGCGGCCCACGCTCTCGACGCGCTGGTCACCGGTGGCTTTGACGTCGTTGCCGTGGTCAGCCAGCCGGACCGCCCCGCCGGTCGGGGGCGGAGGGTCCGCCCCACGCCGGTGAAGGAGCTGGCCGTCGGGCGCGGCCTGCCCGTATTACAGCCGGAGAGCGCCAGGGACAAGGATCTCTTGGCGCGGCTCGTTGCGTACGCCCCGGACATATTCGCCGTGGTGGCCTACGGCAACTTCCTTCCCCGGAAGCTCCTGGACGCGCCCCGGTTGGCCGCCCTGAATCTCCACTTCAGCCTCCTGCCCCTCTATCGCGGCGCCGCCCCGGTGAACTGGGCCCTGGTGGACGGCGTGGGGAGCACCGGCGTCACCGTCCAGCGCATGGTAAAGAGGATGGACGCCGGGGATGTTATTCTACAGGTTGAGGTTGGGGTCGGCCCCGACGAGACGGCCGTGGAGCTCCGGGAGCGGTTAGCCGACATCGGGACCCCTCTCCTGGTCGAGGCGGTGGAGAGGGTTTTCCTCGGCACCGACACACCGACGCCCCAGGACGAATCCCGGGTTACCTTCGCACCGTTGCTGAAACCCGAGCACGGCGGTCTGGACTTTACCCGACCGGCGCGGGAACTCTACAACCGCTGGCGCGGCCTGTTACCCTGGCCGGGCGTGCACTGCCGCATTGAGGGGGTGCGTCTCAAGGCTCAGAGCTGCCGACCCTTTCCGGGCCGGACCGATGAACCCCCCGCCATAGTCCACCGCTTCACGGACGACGGCTGGCTCGTGGCCTGCGGCGAAGGATCAATCCTGGAGATCCTGGAGGTTCAGGCCGAGAACCAGAGGCGTCTTTCGGCAAAAACCTTCGCCAACGGCAGACGTCTGAAACCGCCCTTCCCCCTCACCTCGGTCACCCCCGCCCCGCGCCGATAGGTCCCCCGGCTCTCTTGCCCCCGGTGGGTATCTCGGTTATACTCTTTCAAAATTACCTCCCTTCCGGCTGAAAACCCGCCATGCACATGCCACGCATCCCGCCCCTGATCGTTCTCATGCTCGCCTCGGTGTCCCCGCCGTTGTCGGCCGTCGAGGTGTACGAGTTTGTCGCCGATCCGATCGTCATCACCGTCCCCCTGAGCCGGGTGGAC
>DAOVLG010000150.1 GCA_030631385.1 Candidatus Coatesiibacteriota bacterium
CTGACTGTACCAACTAAGCGGCTGCCGGCCAGACCTACGCAGGTTTTTTATACAAAAAGGGGCCCTCTCGGGCCCCCTTTTTATGATAGAAGATCAGTCGAGCGGGATGTTGAGCTCCCAGCCGGGGAAGATCAGGTCAGGATCTTTGATGAGGTCTTTATTGACATCATAGATCCTGGGCCACTCGGCGCAACGCCGCCAACCCCATACGTTCTCGGCGATCATCCACAGGCAGTCACCCTCGATGACGACGTAGGTGTCGTACTTCTTGGGCGGCTCGACGGGAATCTCGTACTTGCGGGCCTCAGCGTTGATGTCCTGAATCTGCTTCTCGAGGTCGTTCAGACGAGCGCGAAGCTCCTCGTTCTCGGCCTCGACAGGCTCAGCCTTACCTTTCAGTTCAGCAGCTTCGCTGTTGTACTTCTCGACGAGCTCCTCACGGCTCAGTCCGGTTGTCTCCTCGTCGGCATCCAATTCTGCCTTGATACGATCGGCTTCGGCCTCAGAGAGTTCCACTTCTTCCTGAGCGAAGGCCGGGAGAACGAAGAGGAGAACCAGGAGGATCGGGAAGAATTTCTTCATAAGGACTTACCGCCCCCTTCCTCTATACTTTTTGTTTGTTTTCGGTTAACTTTTTGAGGTGTAGGGTTCCCATTTCTACTGGGAAGCCTCCCACTCCTCGTAAGCGGCCTTCTTGTCAGCAAGGTTCTCTTTGGCCCTCTCGAGTTCCGCTTCCTTCTGCTCGACCCGGGCCTTGAGGCTCTCATTCTCATCCTCTGCATCGCTCAACCGCTTGTCGGCAGACTCTTTGCCCGACTTAGCGTCGTCGTACTCCTTCAGCTCAGCATCGGAGTATCCGCAGCTGGTAATGAAGGGGAGGACTAGGAGGATGAAGGCGAAGGCGAGAACCAGCCACCTCATGGACGATTTCCGCATTCTTGACACCACCTCCGGTCTAAAGGGATCTGGGTTTTCTTGGGTGGAACTGTGCCAGGATACTCCCGAGGTACCCTGACCGTCGAAACTTCACGTTGAGTAGTGAAGATCAATCTTCTTGCACAGATTATAGAGGGACCGCTGCCTGCAACTCCCCCGATGAATTTGTAAACTAGATGCTAACCGGGAGTTCTTTAAATGTCAAGCTTTTTTGTAACTGGTTGTCCCTGCGGGACTAGATCAGTATCCGGCGAGCTCGGAAAGGGAGGCGACAATCATCTTAGCCTCATCCTCGTCCACCCAACCGTCCACCACGGCGGATTCGACCCGCACCGTAACTTTCTCTACGAGCGCTGCGGGGGCCGCCGACGATACGCCCAACACCGCCAAACGGAGCACCACGGCGGAGGCAGATTCCTGGTAGCGGGCCCCTGCCAGAGACTCGACCAGTCGGGATCGGATCACCTCCCCGATGAGTCGCTGCTGATGCCTGAATACCCCCAGGAGTATAAAAACGAAGGCACCCATCCCAATCAGGAGTGCAACGAGACGACCCAGGATGGATTTACGGTGACGTCCGCGACCCCCGACAAAACGCGACTGTATATCGGTAATAAACAAACCTCGGATACGTTTATACCTAGATTATAACAGCTCAGACGGTGGGTAGGCAAGACGCTGGGAGGGTTGTCAGGGTAACCGGAATGGTTTATCATGCCGGCGATGGTCAACCCTAACGTAAACGTGACAGGAGTACGGATGGATAAGCCACGCTACTACTTCTTGAATGATCGGCAGAAAGCGGAGCTGGATTTCCCGAGCCTCGGCTTCGACTACATCCGCTGCCCCTACCGCTTCGAGGCGGTGTTCGAGCACGGTATCTGGCGGGCGCGCGGGGTTATCGAGGACAGCGTGATGCACCTGCCCGAGGGCAGCCAGGCGCTACACTACGGACAGGAACTCTTCGAGGGGATGAAGGTCCAGAGCGGCGCGGACGGCAAGATTTACGCCTTCCGCCCCCTGGAGAACGCCCGGCGATTGAGCGAGGGCGCGCGTTACCTCAAAGGGCCGCCCGTGCCGGAGGACCTCTTCATCCGGGGCATCTGTGAGGTAACCCTGGCGAACCTCCCCTACCTGCCGCCCCACGGATCCGGGGCGGCGCTTTACGTGCGACCCTTCTACCTGGGGATAGGGGACAACGTGGGCGTCAAGCCGGCGAAGAGGTACGTCTTCCGGATCTTCGTCACCCCGGTGGGGCCGTACTTCAAGGGCGGATTCGGACCCGATCAGGGCAAGGCTTTCCGCGTATCGGAGTATGACCGGGCGGCGCCCAGGGGCACCGGGCACATCAAGGCCGGCGGCAACTACGCGGCCAGCTTCATCGCCGGCCACGAGGCCAAGAGTCACGGCTTCGCCGAGGCGCTCTACCTCGATCCCGCCGAGAACATCTACATCGAGGAGATCGGCGCGGCCAACTTCCTCGGTCTCAAGGGGGACACCCTGATCACCCCGGAATCGGGCTCGATCCTGCCCTCGATCACCCGCCGCTCGATCATGCAGATCGCGGAAAAACTCTTCAAGTGGCCCACCGAGAACAGGAAGATCCCGCTCTCGGAGCTGGACGAGCTTGATGCCGCGGCCTGCTGCGGCACGGCGGCGGTGATCGTCTGGGTGAAACAGATCGTCGGGTCCGGTAAGACATGGACCTTCCCCTTCGACGAACGCTGGCAGAGGCTCTACGACGAGCTGGTGGGCATCCAGACGGCGACCAGACCGGACCCCTTCGGCTGGCGCTACGAGATAAAAACGTGAGCTTACCGGAGACCTTGAGTGAACCTGGCGGGTGGACCAAAGGTTCACCCTTTTCTGTGCGTCTTGGGTTTGATACCTTTTCCCCCCTGTGTTACATTCTTACCGTGATGTAACGATACGCCACAAGGGAGGACGATGAAGATCCTGGTCGTTGACGACCACCAGCCGACCCTGGCCCTGCTCTCGGCGATCATCAAGAAGGGCGGTTACGAGCCGGTGGCGGTCAAGCAGGGCTCCGAGGCCCTGCAGATCATCCGGGAGCAGGACATCGGCGTGGTTTTCACCGATCTGGTCATGCCCGGAATGGACGGCCTCACCCTACTCCGGGAGGCCAAGGCCGTGGATCAGGACCTACCGGTGATCATGATGACGGGCCAGGGGAGCGTGGAGACGGCCGTGGAGGCGATGCGCCGGGGCGCCGAGGATTACCTGTCCAAGCCGATCAAGCGCGGCGAGGTGCTGGTTCAGATCGAGCGGGCCCTGGAGAAGCAAAAGCTGCTCCAGGAGAACCGAGAGCTCAAAGTGGAGCTGGCCGACCGCTACACCTTCGAGACCATCATCGGCAACTCGAAGAAGATGGAGGAAGTCTACAAACTCATCGCCAAGGTAGCGGCGGTGGATTCCACGGTGCTCATCGGGGGTGAGAACGGCACCGGCAAGGACCTGGTCGCCAAGGCCATCCACTACAACTCCAAACGCAAGGACAAGCCCTTCGTAAAGATAGACTGCACCGCCCTGCCCGAGGGCCTTCTGGAGAGCGAGCTCTTCGGCTACAAGAAGGGGGCCTTCACCGGCGCCAACCGCGACAAGCCGGGCCGCGTAGAGAACGCCGACGGCGGAACACTTTTCCTGGACGAGATCTCCGACCTGGACCTGCCGCTCCAGGCCAAGGTCCTCCGCCTGATCCAGGAGCACCGCTTCGAGCGCCTGGGCGAGAACCAGGTGCGCGAGGTGGATATCCGCATCGTCGCCTCCACCAACCGCAACCTGGAAATAGAGATGGCCGAGGGGCGTTTCCGCCGCGACCTCTTCTACCGTCTCAACGTGGTGCCCATCGTCCTGCCGTCCCTGCGCGAGCGCGAGGGCGACGTGCTCTTGATCACCAAGGCGCTCCTGGAGCGCACCTGTCAACGCTACGGGCGCCGCCTGGAGGGGATCACCAAGGAGGCGATCGAGGTCCTGGAACGCTACCCCTGGCCGGGAAACGTGCGCGAGTTGGAGAACCTGATCGAACGCATAGTGGTCCTCACCGACGGCGATACGGTCAACGTCACCCTGGAGAGCCTGCCGGAGAACATCCTCGCCGCCGAGGAGGGCTTCCTCGGGCACGCCGTGGCTCAGGGGCTCTCCCTGGATGAGCTCCAGCGGGAGTACATCAAGGCGGTCCTGGCCAGGACCAGCGGGCACAAGGCCGAGGCCGCCAACATCCTCGGAATCAACCGCAAGACGCTTCTGGAAAAACGCAAACGCTACAACCTGGATTGAGGAGGACGACCAGGATACGGACTACGACTACGAACCTTGGGAATGGGAAGGTATCCTGCAGGACAGCCATGCCTTCGTTTGGCTCGATGCTGCATCAGACCACGTACTCTTCAAGTCCTGGCTCGATTGGTAACCTGAGATACCAAAGGACGGGTCCATGACCCGTCCTTGTATTCGGTTGGTTCGGATCTATCTGCTTATCACCAACCGGTGTGCATGGGAGCCGCTCCCAGTAGGGCGGGGCTTCTACGCCCCGCCGAGGTTACCCCACACCCCGGCCCGTGGGCGACTGCTCCTCCCCAAAGGGGTGAGGGGACATGAAGAAACGGGCCGACGTATGCGCATGAATAAACCGGAGCAACCAACCGGAGCGTGTACGCGGTGCCATCCCTTAGAGTAATTATCCCGTGGCGTCGCGAGGCCGGGATGCAACGCCCAGCGTTGCCGGGCCATCCTAAAGGTCGGCCCCTACGGTTCGGCCTTCGTTGTACGAACGCAGGGGCGGCCCTCTGCGGCCGCCCGCAGGCGAGGCAAAGCCCCGCCCCTACGCAATTCATCCGCGATTAACGGCTTATGACCAACCGGCGGACTAGGGAAGCTCCGTCCTGCGTGATCAACCGGTAGAGGTAGACGCCCGGCGCGTGACCGGTGGAATCCCAGCTCACCGCATGCTCCCCGGCGTTTAGGTGTCCATCGGCCAGCGTGGCCACGCGGCGGCCGGCGGCGTCGTAGACCGCCAGCTCGACCCGCCCCGCCTCGGGCAGGTAAAAGGAAATGGTAGTTCCGTCAACGGCCGGGTTGGGGAAGGCGTAGCGCAGCTCGACGATCCGGCCGCCCTCCGGGGGCACCGTGACCTCCACGGGTCCGAAGCTCACCGGGTTGCCATACCGGTCCAGCATGTCCACCCGGTAGCGGTACGTGCCTCCGGCCTCGACATCCAGGTCGTAGTAGACGATGTCGGTTATTCCCGAGATGGGCTCCTCGTTCAGGTAAAGCCAGTCCCCCGCCCAATCGCGCAGGATGATGAAGCAGGCTTCATCGCAGCCGCAGTAGTTGAAGCTTATCCTCACGCCGTCACCCACCGGCGTGGCCGCCAGGTCGGTGACGTACCCCTGGGGCGTGCCGGCGCCGAACTCCAACATCCAGAGGAACACGGGCCAGTGCAGCTCGCAGGTGGGCTCAATGAGCTCGGGCGGAGGAGCGAAACCGCCCTCGGCCTCCGTATTCACCTCGAAAGTGAAGCCCAGAACGCCGCCATCGAAGGCATCGCCGGGGGAGATCCCACCGGGAAGATAATCCCCCCCGTAGGCCCAGTCGCCGAACTCGCCGTTCACCGGGTACAGGATTTCGCCGGGGCGTCCCACCTCGTAGGGGCCGTGTCCCTGGCCGGTTATTAC
>DAOVLG010000341.1 GCA_030631385.1 Candidatus Coatesiibacteriota bacterium
AAAATCCAAGAGAAAAGATAAAAATCGGGGATACGGTTGAGGTTTCGGTCCGCATCGTCGAGGGTTCCAAGACCCGCATCCAGAAGTTTACCGGCATCGTCATCGCCCGAAAGCACGGTGGGGTGCGGGAGACTTTTACCGTCCGCCGCGTGTCGGGTACGGGGAACATCGGTGTCGAGCGGGTCTTCCCCCTGCACTCCCCCAACGTCGCCGAGGTGAAGGTACTGCGCCAGGGCAAGGTCCGTCGCGCGAAGCTCTACTTCCTGCGCAAGAAAATCGGCAAGGCGGCCAGGATCCGGGACAAGCGCCTGGGTTGAGCTGGCCGCTTGTTTGGTTGATCGGGTTTTGGACCGATGCGTGGACTTCCGGTTCGCGCTTTTTTATGGGTCGCAGTAAGTGCGGCGACTGCGAGGAGGTACGTCTTGGATGAGAACCGCCGATGCCCCCGGATAAACTGAATCTCTGCCTGCTCTGGCATCAGCACCAGCCCCTCTACAAGGATCCGGCCGTAGCCTCTCCCCGCGGCAGTTACCGTCTCCCCTGGGTCAGGCTTCACGGCTTGCGCGACTACTTCGGCATGGCGGCGCGTCTTTGGGAGCGGCCGCCGATGCGCTGTTCGGTTAATCTGACGCCGATCCTGGTCTGGCAGATAAAAGATTATCTGAACGGTGCGACGGACCGGCTCTGGGAGCTGACCGCAAGATCGGTGGATGGCCTTGAGCCCTTGGACATCCTCTGGCTCCTCCGCGACGGCTTTGACGCCGATTGGCGGAACCAGATCGGGATCCACCCCCGTTACGCTGAGCTCTTCGAGCGCTACAACGATTACTCCCGATCCCTCGCCGACCTCGACGTATGGCTCGCTACACGAGACGAACGTCTGGCCCGGCTCGAGAGGGAAGTGGCTGAGATTCCCCGGCGGGACGTCGTTGATCTCGCCTTTTGGATCAACCTGGCCTGGTTCCCGGTCGAGCTGCGCGAAGGGGAGTGGGTTACCCCTTGGGGCTCCAGGCTCTGTGTTGCGGGGTTGGTGGCGAAGGGCTCGGATTTCACCTCCGGTGACGTGGACGAACTCGGGCGGGCCTGGCGACGGACATTGGGGGGGGTGATTCCCCTCTACCGCGCCCTGGCGGAGCGGGGACAGGTGGAGCTGACCGCGACGCCCTTCACCCATCCCATTCTGCCCCTGTTGGTGAACTCGGATGACGCGCTTATTGACCGCCCCGGCAGCGCCCACCCGCCCCGTTTCGCCTATCCGGCCGATGCCGAGGCTCAGCTCGAACACGGCCGGGAGGTTCTCCGGGAGGCGTATGGTTTCGCTCCCCGGGGCTGGTGGCCCTCCGAGGGGGCCGTCGGTCAAAACACCATCGCTCTTTACGGGGGTGTCGGGGCGCGCTGGCTGGCTACCGACGAGGGGGTCCTGTCCCTCGTCCTCGGCCGGGAGCCAACCGGTGCGGAGCTTGCCGTGCCCTGGTCGGTCGGGGTTCCCATCCTCTTCCGCGATCACCCCCTCTCCGACGCCGTCGGATTCCACTACAGCCGGCTTGATCCCCGAGAGGCGGCCGGGGATTTTCTCTGGGGTTTGAGACACCGCTACGCGGGGTCGGAAGGGGGGTGCGCCACCGTCATCCTCGACGGCGAGAACGCCTGGGGCTCCTACCCGCGCGACGGACGGGATTTCCTCCTCGCCCTCTACGACGAGCTGATCCGGGCCGAGGATATAGCGCCGACGACCCCCGACGCATACCTTGCCGAGCTTGAGGAGCGTAGCGTCGAGCTGCCGGTAATCGAGAGCCTCCCCCACGCGAGTTGGATTGACGAGTTCGGCTCGGACCCGGGAAACGATCTCGGCACCTGGATCGGTGAGCCGGAGGAGAACCGGGCCTGGGAGCTTCTTCTAAAATTACGCCGCGCCTTGGATGAGGCGGGAGTGAGCGACGATACCCGCCCCGACGTCTTCTTCCACGTCTATGCCGCGGAGGGGTCGGACTGGTTCTGGTGGTACGGCACGGATCAGGCAACGGCGCCCAAGGCGGAGCGCGAGTTCGACCGCCTCTTCCGCGCTCACCTGGCCGCCGCGTACCTGGCCGCCGGGCTGGATATTCCCGAGGAACTTTCCCGTCCGGTAATCCTGGATTACCTCGTGTGGACACCCGATCTCGGAGAGGTGGAGATTTCCGCGGGGACGCGTCTGTTCGTTCAACTGGAGAGCCGCGCCGATCTTGAGGTGCGCTGGCCCGACGGCGGGAAGACCAGCCCCAACTTCATGCCCATCGGCGGAGTGATGGGGCTGAAAACCGCCTGGCGGGCGGAGCTGGGTTATCCTCCCCCTGGGCGGCTGGTGCTCGTGCTCGGTGAACGCCGGGTCGTTTTAAGTGTAACTTGACCCACGTTTCACCAGGGGCTAAACTACCAAGGGAAATTGACCCTCCCGCTCCTCGAGCGGACGAACTCGACCGAGCTGACCCGTTATTCTCCCCATCCCGAGGTTACGGTCTTCGTCGGCAGCCCCCTCGAGGTCAACGTCTCGGTGCTCATCGGGGGGGATGAGGCCGTCGTGGTGGACTCGACCGCCACCATCGGTCAGGCACGGGAGGTTTACCGAGGGTCCTGGAATCCACGGCGGAGTTGCCCCGGGACGAGCCCCCCGACGCCTGAGACGAGCCGCCGCGTTCCTGGCTCGAGGCTGCAGGACTCTCGGGTTATCTCACCGCTTCCACTCCGCCGGAT
>DAOVLG010000045.1 GCA_030631385.1 Candidatus Coatesiibacteriota bacterium
AACCTAGGGGACGTTGAGGACAAAGCGGTGAACAGCCGCCGGGCCATCGAGGCCTACGAAGAGGCGCTCAAGGTCTACACCCCGCAAGACTTCCCGATGGACTACGCCATGACACAGAACAACCTGGCGATTGCGTACGGAACCTTGGGCGGAGTCGAGGACAAAGCGGCGAACAGCCGCCGGGCCATCGCGGCCTTCGAAGAGGCGCTCAAGGTCTACACCCCGGAAGACTTCCCGATGGACTACGCCATGACACAGAACAACCTGGCGGTTGCATACGAAATCTTGGGCGAAGTCGAGGACAAAACGGCGAACAGCCGCCGGGCTATCGCGGCCTATGAAGAGGTACTCAAGGTCTGCACCCCGGTAGACTCCCCGATGCAGTACACCACTACCCAGAACAATCTTGGAAATGCATACGGAAGCCTAAGCAATATAGAAAACAAGGCCGAGAACTGCCGCCGGGCCATTGCGGCCTACGAGGATGCGCTCAAGGTCTGCACCCTGGAAAACCTCCCGATACTGTACGTAACGATCCAGTACAATCTAGCGGCTACTTACAGGATCTTAAGTGAAGTTGAGGACAAAGCGGTGAACTGCCGCCGGGCCATCGAGGCCTACGAAGAGGCGCTCAAGGTACGCACAGAGGAGTCCCTGCCCATTGACTACGCTTGGACGCTCTGGAACCTCTCCATTACCTATTCAAATCTAGCCGAGGTGGAAAACCCTGAGGAGAATACGCGCCTGGCCGAGGAATGCTACGCTAAAGCGCGGCCAATCCTGGAACGAGAGGGTCTACTTTAAAACCGTTGAGACCGAGTCAATAACCAAAAAGGAGGACCGATGACCGAGAAAGAGTTCCCGGAAAACCACTGGGACGAGATGCGCCGGTTGATGGAGGAGAAAGGTGCCAAGGCCGTGATCGGCTTTATCGGCGACTTCTCCGACGATCTCCAGCGGCGCAAGCTCTACGCCCTCAGCAACCAGGCCTTCAGCATGCGGGACTGGAAGGGCAAGAACTTCGACGACCTGGTGAGGGTCGTGGAGAAGGGCATCGCCGAGGGGCTGCGCCAGGCCGACGCCGCCGACGACCCCGAGATTACCGCCAAGCGCACCGATTACGCCAATGCACTGTCCTACAACCTGTCGGCGAATTTAGCCGAGTGCTGGCCCGGCGATGAAGACCCCCGCGAAAAACGCCACTTCTCCAAGGGGCTCGAACTGGCGAAAAGGTGCGTCGCCTGGCGCGAGGAGTTAAAGAAGGGACCCGGACCCTTCTCCATGGCCTACTGGGCCTGCGGGATGCACAACCTCTCCCTCGGCGACTACAACGCCGCCCGCGCCGATTTCGAAAAATCCCTGGACTTCGCCGTCCGGAACGCCGAAGAAGCGGGGAACATCGCCGAATGCGCCCCCGGCGGCGATTTTTCCGTGATCCTCGGTCACGGTTACCTGGGCCTGGCCCGCCTGGCCGAGGGCGACGAAAAGGGTGAAGGGGTTTACCAAAGGGCCGTAGAGGCCTTCGAAAAGACCGTGGAGACCGTCCCCGAGCAGAAGGACGACGCCCAATTCGGCCTGGACCAGCTCCGCTGGGTGGAGCGCCGGGTGTTCGGTCGCCTGCGCGGTTGACCCGAAATTCAAAAAGGAAACCTAATCAGGTTTCCTTTTAACTTACCTAGTTAACAGTGTAGCCTAGTTCTTGATTAAGAACTCCTGTACCTCCTCGTTTGTACGCGCTAATTCGTCAGGTGTGTACTTAGGTTTTACGTTCTTCACCCCTTTCTTAAGTTTATCACCGATAAGCCCGGCAACCCGGTTTAAGTAGATGAAGGTGGTGATAAGCTCAAGATCCCTAGCGGACTTATCGCCAAAGCGACCAACGACCCTCTCGATAGCTTCTAACGTCTTTGAATCCAATCCCTTCGCTTCACGTACATCCTTTGCCTTTATATCGTACCCACCGTGGCCATCGTAGGCATGTGGAAGGTACTTAATGGAAAGTAGACCATCACGTTCAGCAACATCTAAATCGTAAAGAATCTCCCCTGTAAAAGGTCCATAGGTGTACAGCTCAAAGGCGTAATCAAGATCAACATCTTCAAGTGCCTGAAGAAGGTACATAAGTTTAACAACCGCCGTTTTTCCTAAACGATGCTGCCTATCCGTAACAGCTGCCCTCCTTACAACTTCAGCAAGCAAATTAGCCTTTGGAACCATCACTGCTCCTTTCCTTTAAACGCTTAATAGCTTCTTGTACAGCAGGTTTATCTTCTTTCTTTGAGTAAAGCCTCAAAATCCTAACTGAGTGTAAACCACCCAAGATTGGTGAATGACGATCAATTCTAACAGATCTTCTTTTATCATCCTCATACCTACCAGCGATATAAATTGGTTCTTTGCTTGTACCCACATAAAAACGCCACAGTTTTTCTTCACAGTCCTTCCACAATTTCTTTTTGGCTCCGGTTAAAACATCTGTATCAATATGATTTTTAATAAGATCAACATTCATACCACGTAACTCACCTTCTTCCGTACCTTCTCTTTCTATTTGTGACGTATCATGAACCCAGCGTAAATGGTCTCTTTCTAAAATACTACGACACGCATCCTTTTTTCGATTTTTCTTCAATTTTATCTTCTCCATAACAAAGCAATCATCCCAATTAAGCAAATCATCTAACTTATTCAGATTTGGGTATGTTACACCTATTTCATTAAATGCATCTGTCAATGCTTTATCAAAAGCCCTTCTAGTACGGTGAAAATAAACCTGCATAAACATCATATACCGGGCAATAAGAAAACCTTCAACTGCTTGTCGTCCTCCCTCATCAATGGCTATAACGTATTCATCAGTAGCTTCTTCTTTTTTTCCAAGTGTAATACTTTCAATGATCCTCTCAAGGTCGTACAATCCATAACTAACGCCTAGGTGTAGTGAATCCCTAAGTAAATAATCACATCTATCAGCATCTAATTGGCTTGAGATAAGAGAACGCCACCTTCTAATATCTGGAGGTAAATTAATAGCATCAGAGAATATTGCTGCAATTAATTTTGAATTTATGCCAAATGTCTTATTAAGATCATCGTTATCAATCAATTTTGATAATTTATTCTTAATTATTTCTGAAGTATAATCCTCGTGTTTATAATATTCAGGTTTATCATCTTTTTTCCATGTTTCTTTCGGCTTTTCAGGTAAAACTTCTTCACCTCCATGCGAAAAAGGTGAATGTCCAACATCATGTAGAAGAGCAGCTAATCGTAAAACCGTTCGCCAATATTTCTTCTTCTCCTCGAAATCTTCTTCTTCCTCCAAGAAATCCTTTAAAAAAACCTCATTCTTCTTTACAGGATTAAAAATCGAATTAAACATTCGATCTACTACATGTAACACACCAATTGAATGCTCGAAACGCGTGTGAGTAGCCCCAGGATAAACATAATCTGTTAACGCAAGTTGACGAATTCGACGGAGACGTTGCATCCAGGGCGTGTCTAATAAGTCCAATTCGAGGTCGGTTAACTCAACAAAACCATGAACAGGTATGCGGATACCTTTTGGCATTTCTTTCTATTCGAGTATGAGTAGGGAAGTTTGGCCTTATTCTAGTGGTTGGTGCGAAAAGTGTCAACCCTCCTGAATTAATCCAGAGTTCTATTTCCACTTGACCAGTCGTGTGAAATTAGGTATTTTCGCATGGGACACTGGACTAATATTGAGGGAAAATGAGAGGCATCCCGGCAGTAGTGTTGTGCGCCCTTCTGCTCGCGGTGGGAGCCCAGGCCGGTGAGGCGATCATCGGCGAGATGGACTTCCCACTGAACATGCCTTTCTGCGGGACCTGAGGCGACGACATGCGGGTCCAGGAGCTGGTGCTCGCGGACGAAATCGGAACCTCGGGCTACGTGACCGTCGTCGAGTGGCAGGCGACCGACTCCGTTACGGATGCCCTTTTCTACGACCTGGAGCTCAAGCTCTGCCACACCCCCCTGGACGAGCTCACCGACTATTACGAGGACAACTACGGCGGCAACACCCCCGAGCTGGTGGCCACCGCCGATCCGTTCAGCGTCACCGTGGGCGCCGACGAGTGGTTCGACATACCCGGCTTCCAGCCCTTCTCCTACGACGGCGTGGACAACCTCCTCATCGAGGTCCGCTGGCGGTTGGACAACGAGAAGGAGGTGGACTGCTGGAGCTGGGCGGCGGACAACATCCGCTACCTGGCGAACTACGGCTACGACGCCGAGTTCGGCACCGCCTCGGTCAAGGCCAACCGGCTGCGGATCACCCTCGAGGACGACCCGGCCGTCGTGCCGGTGAGCTGGGGATTGATAAAGGCCGGGTTGTAAGGTCGGCCTCGACTAGAGAAGGGGAAGATGAAGGTGGTAATCGCTATTGCCCTGACCGCGGCGTTTCTCGCTCCGACCTTCGCCGACGAGGTGATCATCGGCGAGATGGACGAAGACTGCGCCCTGCCTTTCTGCGGCGGGTGAGTCTACTCCTACCGGGTCCAGGATCTGGTACTCGCTTCCGAAATCGGCGCCCCGGGCACCATCACGGCTATCGCCTACCAGGCGTACAACGGCGTCGTCGGCGCCCTCTTTTACGACTTCCAGATGAAACTCTGCCACACCTCGCTGGACGAGCTCACCGACTATTACGAGGACAACTACGGCGGCAACACCCCCGAGGTGGTTTCCGAGGAAGACCCTCTCGTTCTTACCACCACCGCCGACGAGTGGTTCGACATACCCGGCTTCCAGCCCTTCTCCTACGACGGCGTGGACAACCTCCTCATCGAGGTCCTGTAGATGGACGACAACAGCACCGATCTCTACACCTGGATCACCAACTGTGACATCTACCGCGTCCTCCACCACAAGTACCACGACGAGGACGAGGGTTTTTTGGTGATGATCTACCACCGCTTCCGCATCACCATCGAGTTCGAGCAGTCCGTGGAGGATGTGAGCTGGGGGCTGATCAAGGCCGGTCTGTAACGTCGGGCTCGCGGGGAGGGGCTTTAGTATGCCTGACCACTCTCCTCGCGGAACTGGGGTCCAGCGCCCGGCGCTGGCTGGGGGCTGATCAAGGCCGGTCTGTAACGTCGGGCTCGCGGGGAGGGGTTTTGTATGCCTGACCACTCTCCTCGCGGAACTGGGGTCCAGCGCCCGGCGCTGGCTGGGGGCTGATCAAGGCCGGTTTGTAAGGGTTTACGTCAACGCCAATACTCCCTCGCCCCCCTTGGGGTGAGAGGGCTGGGGTGAGAGGGGATTAATCAGCAACGGATAATTTTTAACAGTCGTCCACACTTTCACATACAACATTCAATTTATGATAACTGCTCTATGAGAATCAGCTTTATCATTGTCCATATTGCTCCTTAGGGCGAACCTTAAATTCATTGACTTTATTAGCAGGAGGATAAAGCAATGGCTAAAAGATTACGTAAACCGCGACGATCACAACTGGCCAAGCCGCCAAAACCACCAGAACAACTTCGAGGTATAAAGCCGCTGAAACCTCTGGGAAAAACAAGGTGGGTGAAGGCGCATTGGCGTTATAACAGAAAGACCGGCAGATATACTTGGGTTGATGGTCATTGGTGCAAATGATATTACAATTGTAAGTTAACACTGCTGCTTAACATAACAGATGGTGGGGATTTTAACCACGCGGCGGCCCGCAGAGGGGCCGCCCTACAGGAAGAAAACGGATAACATGACTACGGACTCCGATCTTCTGGGAAAATCACTGAACCTCGCCGCTCTCTTGGACTACCAGGCGGGCTCGGTGGTGAGCCGGACGATAATTGACAAGCCGGTGGGCACAATAACGCTCTTCGCCTTCGACGCGCGCGAGGGGCTCAGCGAGCACACCGCCCCCTACGACGCGCTGGTGCTCGTCCTCGACGGGAAGATGGAGATAACCATCTCCGGGGAGGGCCGCACGGTGAAGGCCGGGGAGATGCTGATCATGCCCGCCGACAAACCCCACGCCCTGCGGGCCTCCGAGCGGGCGAAGATGCTGCTGGTGATGATCCGCATGTAAACCCTTGACGCAGGCAACCTGATCGCATAATCTTCACCTGGATTGTTTACATAGCGCGAAGGATGGATATTTACGCTCACAGCGATAATCCACCGTGAGGGTGAGCTCTGGGCGGCCGAATGTCCCGAAGTGGGCACGGCAAGCCAGGGCACTAGTTACGAAGAGGCGCTTGTCAACCTCAAAGAGGCCACGAGGCCACCGAACTCTACTTAGAAGAGTTCCCGATGAAAGAGTTTAGTCGGGCGAGCCTGACCACCTTCGAGCTGGAGGACTGAAAGCCCCCACCCGTCGGTGGGGAAACGTTTGTGATGCGTAGGGCGGGGGCTCCGTACCCCGCCTTTTAACAAGGAAGCCCTCACCCTGCCCGTGGGCGAATGCTCCTCCCTAAAAGGGAGAGGGGACACAAAGCGACCCTATCCCGGCCCTCTGCCATATGTAGGGCGGCCCCGTAGGATGAATATCCTCTGCGGGCCCCGTTTTTTTACCCCTCTCCCCAACCCGTGAGCGAATGCTCCCCCCAGAGGGTGGAGGGGGGGTATCTTACCGCGCGACGACCAGCCGCCGGGTCAACGCACCCTCACCGGTCGTCAGGCGGAGCAGATAGACCCCGGCGGGGAGGTCCTGAACGTTCAAGGTCAACTCGTGGCGCCCAGAGGCCAGGTCGCCCTCGACCAGCGTGGCCACCCGGCGGCCGGACAGGTCGTAGGCCACAAGGTCCACGGACCCGCTCCCAGGCAGATTAAAGTGAACCGTAACATGGTCGGAAGCGGGGCAGGGGTAGGGAGTCGCCAGGGCCAAGGGCTCGCCGGGGACCAGCCAATCCGCCGATTCGGTGGTGAACTCCAGCGTCGTTCCATCGGCGGAATGGGCCACCAGCCGATAGGAATAGCTGCCTTCACCGGGCAGGGAGCGGTCGAGGAAGCGGCCCGCGGCGGGCAGAAGAAGCTCGTGAACCTTCACCTCCCCTAAACCGTCCCGGCGGTAGAGCTCGACCCCCAGCACGTCGCCGTCGGTTTCCCAGCCCACCAACAGCCCGTCCGCCAGAGCGCTCACCTGCGCCTCGGCGTGATCCACCGCCGTGTGGTCCTCGTGATCGCACAAGAGCCAATACCCCGGGTCGAACTCAACCGATTCCACGTCGTCGTCCAGGTCCACCGAGAACTCCTGGCTTCGCTCGTCCATCCAGACGGTCACCACCTCGTCCTGACGCGAGGCGTACTCCACCCCGAAATCCACCGGCATCTCGAAGACGTAGGGGGTCTCGTGCTCGGTGGACTGGACCTGGTCCAGGTGGAGGTGGAGGACGGTGTCGGGGCCGGAGCCGGTGGTCCAGTAAAACCACTCGTACTCGGGGTGGCCCGCCTGGTAGACCCACTGGTCGAAGAACCAGTCCATGTCGGAGTCGGGGTGGTGCTCGTTGCCGACCCAGTAGTCCTCGGTGCTGTCCTTGAAAATCTCGGTGGTGGCCCAGGAGTAGCGGCGTTCGGCCTGGTAGCCGGCCAGGCAGCCGTAGAAGTCGCCGTCGCCCATGAGGTGCCGCAGCATGTTCAGCACCCAGGAGCCCTTGTAGTACGGCAGGTAACCGAAGATGGGGTCGGGGTCGTAGATGGGGGACCGGTTGTTGTTGTCGCCGATGTCGTAGCGGTTGCGGTGGATCTGCAGTCGTTCACGGCGGCCCTGGTCGCCGTCCTGGTCCTCGTCGTAGATTACCTCTGAGTAGCAGGCGAAGCCCTCGTTGAGCCAGCACTCCTTCCAGGTGTGGGCGGTGACGGCGTCGCCCCACCACATGTGCGCCATCTCATGGACGAAGATGATGTAGTAGTGGCCGTCGCCCCGGACCAGCGAGGCCAGGAGCGAGATGCAGGTCTGGTGCTCCATCCCGCCGTAGGGCAGGGGGCTGACGCAGTAACCCGCACGCTCGAAGGGGTAGCTCCCGAAAAGCTCCTCGAACACGCCCATGCAGGTTGGTACCACGTAGTCGAACTCGGCATGGGCGTCGTCCACCATGCCGGGGTAGACGTAGTAGTCAATGGGGATGGTCGCGTCGCCGGAAAACCAGCCGCGGTAGCCGGTGTAGTTCGTCGCCGAGAGCATTATTAAATACGGCGCGATGGCGTCCCGGGTCTCGAAGGTCACCCGGTGGCGCCCGCCGCTCACCGGCACGTCGGAGACCAGGTGACCGTTCGAGGTAACGTCGTAGCCCGAGTCAATGGTAACTATTATTGTCGCCGGCGCCTTCTCGTAGTTCTGGTCCCAGCAGCAGAACCAGTTCTTGCTGGCGAAGGGGCAGCCGCAGGTGTACACGATCCCGCCGTTGGCGGTGTCGTACCACATCCCGTCCGAGGGATCGCCGTGATACTCCACCCTCACGTCGAAGAGGAAGCCCTCGTCCATCGGCACAGGAAGGTCCACGGTCAGCTCGTAGCCGTCCAGGTCCCAGGTGGTCGGGACGGAGTCCACCCGCACCTGGTCCACCGTCAGGTCGGCGATCTCCAGGACGATCTCGTTTAAACCGTCCAGGTCGCTCTCCAGCTCGAGCTCCGTGTAGGCGTCGGCGATGAGGGGGGAGGAGCCGGGGTCGAGCTCGAGGTACAGCTCGTAGTGGATGGTGTGGTAGTTCTCGGCCATCGGCTCGTACTCGGCGTAGAGCGCGGCTTCTTCGAGGGATTTGATCGCCCGGCCGGCCAGGATCTGGTTGTAGAGCGAAGCCGGGTCGGCGGGCTCGATCGGCGGGTGGGCCGGCGTCAGAACGGCGAGTAGTAACAAAAAAGCAATTACGTAACGCATCGTCAACCTCCGGTGAATCCGGGGTTATCTTAGCACACGGGGGTTAAATGTAGGGCGGGGACTTTAGTCCCCGCCGTATTTCAAGGCAGCCCTCACCCTTAATCCCTCTCCCACAGGGAGAGGGAGACCGCTTCGCACCTCACCCCGGCCCTCTATATGTAGGGCGGGAGCTCCGTATCCCGCCTTTGAATAAGGAAGCCCTCACCCTGCCCGTGGGCGAATGCTCCTCCCACGGGGAGAGGGAATCGGTTAGCGACCCTCACCCCGGCCCGTGAGCGAATGCTCCTCCCTGGAAGGGAGAGGGGAACCGCATTTTTTCCTCTACCGCGTGAGTACGAGACGCCGGTGAGCCCGGCCCGAATCTGTGTCCAGG
>DAOVLG010000259.1 GCA_030631385.1 Candidatus Coatesiibacteriota bacterium
TGGGTCTTGTCGTCCTCGGGCATGGTGAGGATGGGTATTTGGGTGATGGAGCCGCGCCGGTTCTTGATGCGCCCCGCCCTTTCGTAGATTGAGGCGAGATCGGTGTAGAGGTAGCCCGGATAACCGCGGCGACCGGGGATCTCCTTGCGGGCCGCCGATATCTCCCGCAGCGCCTCGCAGTAATTGGTCATGTCGGTGAGGATGACCAGGACGTGCATGTCCATCTCGTAGGCGAGGTACTCGGCGGCGGTGAGCGCCATGCGCGGAGTGGAGATACGCTCGATGGCCGGGTCGTCGGCCAGATTCATGAAGAGGACGGCGCGGTCTATGGCCCCGGTGCGCCGGAAGTCGTCAATGAAATACTGGGCCTCCTCGAAGGTGATCCCCATCGCCGCGAAGACGACGCTGAAGCCCTCTCCGGATTGCAACACGGTGGCTTGGCGGGCGATCTGGGCCGCCATCCGCTGGTGCGGCAGGCCGGAGCCGGAGAAGATGGGCAACTTCTGGCCGCGGACCAGGGTGTTCAGCCCGTCAATGCAACTGATCCCGGTCTGGATGAACTCGTTGGGGTAATCACGGGCGTAGGGGTTGATCGGGGAACCGTTGATGTCGCGCCGTTCCTCGGGGATGATCTCGGGGCCGTCATCAATGGGTCTTCCCTGTCCGTCGAAGATGCGGCCGAGCATCTCCTTGGAGACCCCCAGCTCTACCCCGCGACCCAGAAAGCGGACCCTTGAGGAAGGGACGTCTATCCCGGTTGCGCCCTCGAAGAGCTGCAACAGTGCCCGGTTGCCGTCCACCTCCAGGACGCGCCCACGCCGGACCTCACCCGAGGGAAGCTCGATCTCGGCCAGCTCCTCGTACTTGACCCCACAGACGCCCTCGATGAGCATCAGCGGGCCGGCGATCTCCTGGGTGGAGAGGTATTCCTTGAGCGGCTGGGCCGTAATACTTGGTGTTTTCTTGTTACTCATTGGTAGATGTTGTGTTGGTTGTACGGCGTGGTGAACGGTCAGTCGGAGCTGTTCTCGCCGACCAGGTCTATAAAACGCTCATCTTCTCTACAAGCTACTCATTCGGTTCGATATCCCTTTCGCCGTTTGCCTCGATGTCCCGCAGGGCGGCGTTTGCTTCATCGGGAGCCCGGCAGCCCGCCCAGAGCCTATTTTCCCCCACGGGCAGCTCCTCCCGGAGGATGTGGTCAACGTCCACGTACCAGAGGAAGTCGGTCCAGCGGACCAGGCCGATGGTGTCAACGACCTGGTAGAGGATGGTTTTGGAGGTGGGGTCGCTCCAGGTGAGTCGGACGTTGATCTCCCTGCCGGACCAGTTGACCAGGGTGGAGAAGTAGGGTTCGTTCCAGTCCAGCGCCTCGATCTCCACCCGCTCGGCCACCTTCCACCCGGGGGCGTTTTGGTAGAGCTCCCGGATACGCTCCTCCGTCGAGTGTTTGATCTTCTCGGCTTCGGCGGGTGTGGCGGGCGCCGGGGAGAAGAACATCTGCCCCGAGGTCACCGACTGATCACCGGTATACTGTCCCTGGATGGTAAGTTGAGTGTTGTTCACTCCCCCGCCCTGGAGGAGGAGAAAGAAACGTTCCAGGTTGACCAAATCCGGCATGCCGGTGCCGAAATCGTTGGCTTCGACCGTATCCTCTTCCGGGTGTGGTGGGTTTTCCAATGCACCCTCCTCCGGCGAGGTCAGGGCCGCCTCGATGATCCAGTTGGCGGGGTCGGGTTCTTTGATGGAGATCGAGCTGTGTGGGTAACGGACGAATACCGCCCCGGAAATCTCCAGGCTGCCGACCCTCACCACCTGGAGTGCGAGGTAGTCGTTTTTTACGCAGAAGCCCTCCCCCCGCGGTAGATCGGACAGCTTGACCTCTCCCTGGAGACCGTTGAAGCTCAGGTGAAGGCTCGGCTCCTCGCCGTCGTCCGAGAGGTAGGTCACCTGCGCCCGGGCGACGGTGAATTGCCGGGTGTCGCAGCTCGGCAGCACGAGTTGGGTGGAGACGTCCTCCTCACGAAGGACGAGCGGTCTTGCCGGATCCAGCGGTGCATAGAAGCTTACCAGTGGTTCGTTGGCCGGAGCGATGCCGGCGGTGTCGGGGTAGGAGACCTCGGCGCAGGGGGTCATGCCGGCGAACTCGTCCTCGGAGCTACCGCAGGCGAGAAACCAGGCCGTGAACACCGCGCAGACGGTGAGGATTGGGTAGTGGTATTTACGGGACATCATACGCCTAGGTGCCGGGGCCCTCGGTGATGAGCTCCTCGATCTGTTTCTGCATGTCGCTCTCGATCCGGTCGAAGCTGGCCTCGACCTCCTCTTCGGAGGTGAACTTGGCCCGGGCGATCTCCTCGTTCACCGGTAAGCTGAAGAGGGCCTGTATGTCGAGTTCCGGCGTCTCCAGGGCCGCTTTGGCGGCGTGGTGGAGAGACATTATCATCTTTAGAAGGCGGTACTGCTTGTGGGAGCTGGAGTAGGTGTCCACCGGGTGGAAGGCGTTCTGGTGCAGGAAGTCCTCGCGGATGGAGCGGCTGGTTTCCATGACCAACCGGTCGCCGGGGGAGAGGGATTCCATCCCCACCAGACGGACGATCTCCTCCAGCTCCGCCTCCCGCTGCAGGAGCGCCATCGCCTCATCGCGTATCTCGATCCAGTCCTCGCCCATCTTGCGTCGTTGGTAATCGGCGAGGCTGTCGGTGTAGAGGCTGTAGGAGTTGAGCCAACTGATGGCGGGGAAGTGGCGTTTGTAGGCCAGCTTGTCCTCCAGACTCCAGAAGACCTTGACCACGCGGAGGGTGGCCTGTACGACGGGGTCGGAGAGATCGCCGCCGGCGGGTGAGACCGCTCCGATGACCGTCAGGGTGGCCTCCCGTTCGTCGGAGCCCAGACAGATGGTCCGGCCGGCACGCTCGTAGAACTCGGCCACCCGGGTGCCCAGATAGGCCGGGTAGCCCTCCTCGCCGGGCATCTCCTCCAATCGGCCGCTCATCTCGCGCATCGCCTCGGCCCAGCGGCTGGTGGAATCGGCCATCAGGGCCACGTTGTAGCCCATGTCGCGGTAGTACTCGCCGATGGTGATGCCGGTGTAGATCGAGGCCTCCCGGGCCGCCACCGGCATGTTCGAGGTGTTGGCAATCATCACCGTGCGTTTGATGAGCGTCTCGCCGGAGCGTGGGTCCTTCAGCTCCGGGAACTCCATCAGCACGTCGGTCATCTCGTTGCCGCGTTCGCCGCAGCCCACGTACACCACGATGTCGGCGTCGGCCCATTTGGCGAGCTGGTGTTGGATGACGGTTTTTCCGGAGCCGAAGGGGCCGGGGACGCAGGCCGTGCCGCCTTTGCCCACGGGATAGAAGGCGTCTATCACCCGCTGACCCGATATCAGCGGTTCTTCGGGGGTCAGACGCCGGGCGAATGGGCGCGGTTTACGTACCGGCCAGATGTGCATCAGCTTGAGCTCCACCTCGCCGTCAGCGGTCTTGACTCTGCCGATGGGCTCGTCCACGGTGAACTCGCCGGAATCCAGGGCGACCAGCTTTCCTAGGACACCGACCGGGACCAGCGCGCGGTGCTCGATGAGCGAGGTTTCCGGGCACA
>DAOVLG010000270.1 GCA_030631385.1 Candidatus Coatesiibacteriota bacterium
AAGAAAGATTTCTGACCCATCGATGTATGGCGGGGATTTTAATCCCCCCCGCGGCGGCCCGCAGAGGGGCCGGCCTACACTTTTATATGACCGGAGAAAGGTATTTCTTAACCAAATGTAGGGCGGGCTGTCCTAAGGGTCGGCTCCTACCTGTTTTCAATCGTGAAATAAGGCATCGTTCGCGGGAAATGATTATCAAATTAAAAAAGCCCTCTTCGCGGGGCCGGGGTCCAGCGCCCTGCGCTGGCGGCGGGGTTAGGAAACCCCGCCCTACGGCTCTAATTTAACGGTGTTCGTCGTCCGAGGTGAGGTCCCTCATCCTTAAACGGCTGACTTGAATTACAGATCCACCTGGACCTTCAGGTAGACCTCGTCGTTGGTCTCCATGCCGGCGAACTGGGAGTTACCGTCACCCTCGAGCCAGTATCCGCCCAAAATCACCCTGAGTCCCGAGACGGGTTCGTATGTCAGCTCTGGCAGAAGAATGAATCCCCAGTTGTCCTCGAGGGTCTCGAAATCGGGGACCTCCAAAGCCGCAGCCAGGCGAATCTTCAAGGTATCGTAAAAGAGGCCCTTCTCCACGGCGAGGACGAAGTAATCGCCCATCTCGGCCGCGCCACGCTCGCTGTAGAGTCCGTGGATGTACTGGAGTTGGGTGTACCAACCGTCGAAGCCGTAATCTACGCCTCCCATCCACTTGAAATATTCACCCCTGGGGTAGAGGACCGTCTCCAGAGTCCCCATTACGCTCCTCTTGGTCTGGACGATGTCCTCGGGGAGGATGTAGGCCGCCACCTCGCCCCAGACACCGATGTCGAGGATGTCGGCGGCGAAGGAGGCCCCGATGATGTGCCGGCGGGGAAAGGTGCCCAGGACGGTGACGTTCACCGGAACCGTAAACGGGGGAGCCTCCGGGTCCAGGGTCAGTTCGATGGTCACGTCGGTTGGCACCGGAAGATGCTCGCGCCCGTAGAGGTATGCTAGTTCGAGGTCCACCGGTCCCAGGCCACCCTTTATCCGGGCGCCGTACTGGGCCGATTCGGCGAGGGAAACCTCCGGCAGCTCGACCGGGGTGGACAGCTCGGAGAGCCACAGCGGCAGGCCCATGATCTCGCCGAGGTCCATCTCGGGTTGCGCCTGCCACCGCGGGGCCGGCAGCCGGGCCGGGGTGAACACCGGCACGAAGAGCCCCTCCAGACGCCAGGTGGCCGAGAACCAGGCGGTCAGGCGCACCATGTTCACCCCGAGGTGCTCGCCGAAGTTGAGCGGGTCCTCGTAGTCGCCGGGGTTTACCTCGTTGTACGTGCGAAGCTTGTCGCCGACCCCCCAGCCGACCTCCTGCTTACCGATGGAGATGTCAACCGGCGCCAGGGGGAGACCGTGGAGATTCACATAGGCGCTCTCGAGCTCCAGGCTCCAAGGGTCAATGTAACTGATGTGTTCCAGGTCAGCCGAGTCCGAGACAGAAGAGAAGCCCAAACCGCGCAGACGCAGACTGCCGGCGGCCTCGGCTTTTTCCCACTTCGTGGTGACCCGGAGCGCGATGTCGTTTTCGTTGTAGGTGAAGGTGTGGGGCGGCTCGGTCAAATGGCGCAGGTCCAGGCTGATCGTTGCGCCCAGCTCTAGTTCGGGGATCCAACTGTCGTCTTCTTCAGCTAATTCCACTTCGTCCAGATCGGGGTACTCTACGTCGTCTTCCAGCTCCTCCTCCTGGGCGAAAGAGATGGCCAGGAAACCGATCAGTAGAAGGACGCTCGGCTTGTATCTCATGCGATTACCTCCACTCACCTCTTCAGTTCCCGCTGGCTGAAGAAGGAGGACGTCAGTCCGGTATCGTACTCCACGCTGGAGATGGTGATCAGGGTCTTGTGTCCGGTGAGCTTGTTGACCATAAGCATGGCCCCGATCGTCGTGTAGCCGTCCCGCACCGAGACCGAGCCCGTGGTCAACCGTTTAAAGAACCCGGAGGAGTCGTAGAAGTCTATGCGGTCGAAGGTCCAGGTCTCCCGGTTCACCCACATGTAGAGTTTTGAGTAATCCGTTGAAACGCCGGATTTTGGGGTGAGTTTCAGCTTGTACTGCTCATCGGTGGTCTCGACCAGCTCCGGTTCGTAATCTTCGGAGTAGTCGTAGCTGGCCAAATCGGAGTAGCTGAAGTCGGTGTTGTGGAAATTGGAGCTGCGTGCGTGGCCGGCGATGCGGCGGATGTCGGCCCGGCTCGGCGAGTAGAAGTACATCTCGTTCTCCCCCAGGACCAGAAAGCCGATCCCCAACACCTGGGACGGGGAGGTGTATTTGATCATCCGCTTCTCGTCGCCCAGGGTCCAGATCTTGATCGTCGAGGCCTGGCTGGTGCCGTCGGCGTCGGTGACCGTGATCTTGTACACCGCGGTCATGTCGTCGGAGCCGGTCAGGGTGTCCGAAACCTTGTCCAGAATCTCTTGGGCGGTGAGCGCCAGGGCGGGCATACACGCGGCAATGAACAGGGTTAGGGTGATTGTCGTTAACCACCTCATCTTTTCTCCTTGGGTTTGAAAATGAACCTTGGCTTGAAGGTGAAATAGATGGCGGGCAGGACGACCAGCGCCCCCAGGGAGCTGGTGATCATCGTCACCGCCACCAGGACGCCGAACAGACGCAGGGGGATGACTCTTGAGAAGAGGAGCACCAGGAAGCCGGCGGCGACGCTGACGACGTTGATGATTATCGAGCGGCCCGTGGTGGCCAGGACCCGCTCCAAAGCCGCGGTGGGGTTGCCGTTGGTCTTCAGCTCCCGACGGAAGGATTCGGTGAAGTGGATGGTGTAGTCCACCCCGATGCCGATGATCAGACTAGCGATCATCATGGTGACCAGGTCCAGGGGTATTCCCGATATCGCCATGATGGCGAAGTTGATGAGGATCGCCAACAGGATCGGGAACGAGGCCATGAATCCGCCGGCTACGTTGCGCAATATGACCAGGAGCAAGAATAAGACGAGCACGTAGGCGATGGCTATAGAGGTCATCTGGTTTTCCACCAGATCCCCCTCCATGATGCCGAAGATGCGGGGGAAGCCGCTCTGCGAGACGAGTAGCGGGACAATCTCGGCGGGGGCCTCCCCGGTCAGGCGGTAGGCCGTCTCGGAGGGGAGGTAGACCACCGGGTCGGTGAGTTCGTAGAGAGCGCCGCGAAGGTCGGTGACGAGCTCAACGTCGGTGAAGAACTCCGCTGGAAGGAGATCTAGAATCTCCACGGTCCACACACCAACCAGGTGATCCTGGATTAAATGGGTCGTTTGTTTGGAGATGATTTCGGCGAGCCACCGAGGGTCCTCGGGATACTTTTCGAGGTAGCTCGCGGGAAGTGCGTTTTCTATCGCAGAGCTCAAGTCCTCGATTTCGGGGTATAAAACACCGCCGGGCCGCCAGACCCCCGTAATCGCCTCGGCCAGATCGGCGAGATCATCCACGTCG
>DAOVLG010000360.1 GCA_030631385.1 Candidatus Coatesiibacteriota bacterium
ACCCCCTCTCCCTTATAGGGAGGAGCAGCCGCCCACGGGTTAGGGTGAGGGTAAAACGCGGCGGGGATGGGAATCCCCGCCCTACGGCAATTGAACACTCAACGTATTGGCCGACCTTTAGATCGGCCCTTTCTACAGCAGCCGCTGTTGGAGCCGGGCCCGGGGGTGCGCCCGGTCGTAGGAATCCCGCCAGCGCCCCACGGCCACCCGGGCGTAGTTCGCCGTCGTGTCGAGGCTCGAGTGCCCCAGCATCTCGCCGATCAGCCGCAGGTCCACCCCGGCCTCGAGGAGATGGGTGGCGAAGCTGTGTCGCAGGACGTGGGGCGAGACGGGGCGGTTGATGCCGGCCTCTCGAGCGTAGCGCTTGACCAGGCGGCCCACCGAGCGGTCGGTGAGCGGCCCGCCGTTCCGGTTCAAGAAGAGCCGGTCGGTTTTTGGATCGAGATGATCCCGAAGTTCCAGGTATTCGGTCACGGTCACCGACGCCGCCTCGCCGCAGGGGACGATCCGCTCCCTCCCCCGTTTCCCCCTGACGGTGACCAGCCACCGTTCGAGATCGAAATCCCGCGTCGAAACGCCCACCGCCTCCGACACCCTCAAGCCCGCGCCGTAGAGTAACTCCAACAATGCCGCGTCCCGCGCCCGCAGCGCACAGCCCTTCCGGTACCCGACCATCGCTGCCTCGACGTCCCGCGAATACAGCCTACCCCCCACGCCGTTGAGGAAGAGGTGATCGTCCCGCGGGTTCAACTCCGGGTGAACCGAGAGATAACCGGCCAGCGCCAGACGGGTCCCCTCCGGCAGGCGCAGCTCCCGGCAGACCGCCGAGCGGATCACGCCGTAGCCGACGTTCACCTCGTCGATCTTAATTTTAGCCAGGACCGCCGGGGAGAGGTCCAGCCTCTCACGCATGAGCACCAGCGCCAGGTCCCGCTCCTCCAGGGAAAGCTTGGCACGGGGGGCCTCGACCAGCCGGACCGCCTCCTCCACGCTCAGGACCTCGGGCAGCGGTCGGGCAAGACCCCTCCCCCGGGGTAAGAGCTTCGCCGGGTTGCCTCCGAGGTGGCCTTTGTTCACCAGCCAGCGCCCGAAGGAGCCCAGCCCCGCCCGGCGGCGGGCCAGCGTGGCGTCCGAGTCCCCGACCTGCCGACGCTGGGCCAGGTAGATGCGTAGCTCAAGGGCGACGAAGCGCTCCAGGGCGGGGGCGAGGCCCTCGGATTCGAGGAAGTCCACCAGGGCGTTCAGCTCGCCCCCATACGCCCGCAGGGTGTGCGCCGAGACGCCCCGCAGCTCCTCCTGTTCGGCCAGGTACTCGGTGATCAGCTCCGGCAACGATTTGTCCATCGGGAGGATTGTAATACGCCGGGCGACCGGAGACCAGCAAAGCCCTTGACCGACCCCTTAATCCGATAGGGACCATCGTCAGTAAACGGACCGATAGGAAGGTGTATCTTCCTTATAAATATGGCGGATAGGAAGAAAGCGCGTGTTCACCTTAACGCTTAAATAAGATGGCGGTCGGACGACGAACACCGTTAGATTAGAGGTATGGGTAGCGCGGCCCTTCCACGGGCCGCCGGGACGGGGCACAGAAGCCCCGCGCTACACCGGGCAACCTGGCGGGACAGCGTAGCGTCGCCCTTCAATGGGCGACCGCGTTTTTTACAAAGGAAGAAGAGGGGTTTCAATCCCGTGCCTCAGCATGTGCGGCTGTCCACGGCTTCCCGTTGCGCGGCGTGGTACTCAAGACCCCACCCTACACATGCTTCACGTTGGTTCATAAACGGGTGATGATCCCCCTTTTTTAGAAATGTAAGCCTCAGGCGGCGATGGGGCGCTTTGAGTCGGCGGGGTCCTCGTAGGCCCCCTCGGCCTCGAGCACCGCCTTGAAAGCGGTGATGGCGCACTCGAGGTGGCCCTCGTCGGGCTCGGCGGTGGTCAGGAGCTGCGTGGCCAGCCCCGGGGCGACGAAGAAGCGCGCCAGCTTGGATTTCGGATGCCGGCCGGCCAGGCGGATCCACTCGTAGGCCACCCCGGCCACCACCGGGATCAGGCCGATGCGGATGAGCGCCGCCCAGAGGAAGTTGATACCCTGGAGCGCACCGATGGCGAAAACAACGGAGTGGACCAGGACCAGGGCGATGAGCATGAAGACCAGAAAGCCGGTGCCGCAGCGGGGGTGGAGGCGGCTCTTGGGAATAACGTTCTCGACGGTGAGCGCCTCGTCGGCCTCGAAGGCGGCGATGGTCTTGTGCTCGGCGCCGTGGTAGCGGAAGAGGTCCAAGACGTCCTTCATCCGCCGGATGAGCGCGAGGTAGAGGAGGAAGAGGATCACCCGGATTCCGCCCTCGACGAGGTTGAACCAGATGCCGCCCTCGGGCTCGAGGACCGGCCAGAGGCTCATCAAGCCCCGGGCGGCCCACAGCGGTCCCAGGACGAAGAGGGCCACACCGAATACGAGGCCGGGCAGGAGTAGAAGCGCCGCCCGCTTGCCGGAGATCAGCCCCGGCTTCTCGTCTATCCCTTCGACAGAGCGGCCCTCCTCGGCGGCCTTCTTCTTCTCCTCCT